>PKWT01000061.1 GCA_003132125.1 Micrococcales bacterium
GCCCGCTCGATGATCCTTGGCCTGCTGCCCGCCGCCCGACGGGAGCGGCCCACGCTGGAGCACCTCGGCGAGACACCGGAACACATGATGGGCGTCTTCCGTCGGCACCTCGCTCAAGCCTGCGGCGGGGTGAGCTGGCTGGCCGGTCTCAGTGAGAACGAGATGGAGCCGCTGCGCGACCATGGACGGCGGATTGCGTTGTCGCTGCTCGTGTTCATCGACGCTTCAACGACAGAAGAACGCCAGGGCGCCATCCAGGAAGCCGAGTGTGCCGCCAGCGAGTACGGCCGGATCGCAGCCAGAGGTTCCGGCGAGATTCGCGAGACCGTCGAGGCGTTCCTTCGGTTCCGCATGCTCTTCCTGGGCGAGCTCGCCCAGGTGGCTCGACGCCGCGGGCTCGACACCACCGAGTCCACCAACCTGCTCGTCACAGCAACGCAGGGGATCGACCAGCTGTTGGTCGCCCTGATGAGCGGTCATGAGACCGCGCTGGCTGAGATTGCCTCCGAAAGGGATAGCTCGTGATCACCATGTCGTCGCCTACTGCCGCCGTCGTCTGCCCCACCGCAGATGTGATGTCGGACAGCTCCGTTGCGCTGTCGCAGCCGGCGGAGAAGACGCCGACGGCCACCGTCGTGGCGCTCATCGCCCATGCGCGGGGCGTCCCCAGCGTTGCCCGGGAGGCATTCGCCGCCAAATGCCATGCACTGCAGGCCAATGACGCGGTGATCATCGTGCACACCTGCCACCGCGTCGAGATGTATGTCGCACTCGACGCCTTCGGCAACGGGGACCTCCCGGAGCTTCCACAGGGCGGAGAGCGCCTTGAGGACGCCGCCGCGGCCCGACACCTCATCAGCGTTGCCTGCGGCCTTCAGAGTGCGGTCCTCGGCGAGGACCAGATCCTCCACCAGGTCCGCGAGACGTTCGCCCTTCGTCACGCCGAGCGGGCCCTGAACCCGGTGCTGGACCGCCTCTTCCAGGTCGCGCTCACCGCCGGCCGCCGCTCTCACGAATGGTTCGGCGGGGCGAAGCGGTCGCTGGGCGATGCCGCGCTGAAGGAGATCGAGGAGCAGGCCGGGTCCCTCAAGGACCAGACGATCCTCGTCGTCGGGGCCGGCAGCATGGGTCGGCTCACCGCCCAGGCAGCTGTCCGGCGCCAGGCACAGGTCACCGTCACGAGCAGGACTGCCGAGCGAGCCGTCTGCCTGGCGGACAGCGTTGGCGGACAGGCGATCTCGGGTGACGTCGACGGCACCCTGCCGCCCGTCGTTGGTGTGGTTGTCGCATTGTCCGGCCCGTGGAAGGTCCAGCCGATCGACGCCCAGCGTCTGGTCGAGAGCGGCGCCACCGTGGTCGACCTGTCATCACCGCCGGCTGTCCCCGAATCCCTGCAAGCCCGTCTCGGCGACCGCTTCATCTCCATCGACGACCTCGCCTGGGGACCGCAGACCGAGCTTGCGGGCGGACTTCGTGATCGGCTCGAGCAGCTCGTCTCCGGCTCAGGCCGGGAGTACTGCCAGTGGCTGTTGGCGCGCGACTCCACCCCCGCCATACAGGCCATGTCAGAAGCAGCAGATGGCCGTCGACTCAGCGAGCTCGAGTGGCTGTACCGCCGTCTTCCGAACCTGTCCGAGCAGGACCGAGCGCTCATCGACCAGATGAGCCACCGGCTGGTGGGCGGGATCCTGCACGCACCCAAGTCGGCGCTCCGGCACGACGAGAGCGGCGACCTCAGCCGGGCGGCCTGGGAGCTGTTCGGGCTATGACATCCACTCGAGCGACCTAGGGCGAAGACGGTTCCATGACAGTCGCCAAGGGCGCGAGCGCCGAGGCCGCGAGCCGCCGTCCGAAGGAGCTCATCACCCTCTCGGTTGCGGGAATGACCTGCACGGCCTGTGAGCGGCGCATCGCCAAGGCGCTGACCGCGTTGCCCGGTGTCGTCTCGGCCAGCGCCTCCACCCGCAAGGGCACCGCGAGCCTCATCACGACCGACCAGGCGAGCCGGGCGTCCATCGAGGCGGCCATCATCAAGCTTGGCTACCGGCTCGGGGGATCGCCGTGGCTCAACCGCGACCCCCAGGTATGGCGCAGCGCCGGGGTGGCCGCCGTCTTCGTTGCAGCTCTCGTCTGGGTGATCGGCGTCGGCGACATCACCGGACGGATCGGCGACCTCAGCACCGGCGGGCTCCTTCTCGTTCTCGCCCTGGGCCTGGCCGCAGGGGTCTCCACCTGCATGGCCATGGTCGGTGGCATCATCCTGGCCATCTCGGCGAGCGCCGCCGGGCGCGCCACTGCCAAGGGCGGATCCGCTCGGACCTCGGCCTGGCGGACCAACCTCGTGTTTCAGGCGGGTCGGATCGGTGGTTTCGGCCTGCTCGGCGTGATTTTGGGCGCGCTCGGGGGAAGAGCAGCCATGCCGCAGCCGGTCGTCGTGGCCTTGATGGTGGCCGTCGCCGTCACCATGCTGCTGGTCGGCGTGCGACTCACGGAGCTTTCCCCGCGTATCGCCGGATGGTCCCCGACGATTCCCGCTGCAGTGGGTGATCGGCTGGGCCTCACCGGTGACGTTCCGGCCCGAAGGACCGCGGGGGTGGTGGTCGCCGGCGCCGCGACCTTCTTCCTGCCGTGCGGCTTCACCCAGGCCGTGCAGCTCTACGCGTTCTCTACCGGATCGCCGCGGGCCGCCGGAGCCATCATGGCCACCTTCGCGATCGGTACGTCGCCAGCGCTACTCGCCCTTGCGGGTGCACCAACACTGTTCAAGGGCACGCGCAAGATGGTCATGCTGCGGGCCCTCGGCGTCGTCGTCGTCGGATTTGCCGTCATCAATGCGACCTCGGCGCTGCGCCTGGCGGGCGTCGACTTCAGCAGCGTGAGCTTCAGCGTCGCAGCCAGCACCCCGCAGGCGGTCAGCTCCAACGTCACGCTGACCCCCGCCGACCAGACCGTCAGCACCGAGCAGGGCGCCACCGGCTATTCCCCCGCAGACGCCGTCGTCTACGCCGGACGACCCACTCACTGGGTGATCACGTCCACGGCGCCGTTCTCCTGCGCAGCGAGCCTGACGTCGCAGGATCTTGGGGTTCACGGTGTGCTGGCCGAGGGCCGCAACGTGATCGAGCTGCCGGAGCTGGCGGCGGGCACCTACAACTACAGCTGCAGCATGGGCATGTACAGCGGTCGCATCGTTGTCATCGAGCCGCCGGCTGCCGCGACGGGCTGAGCCTGTCTCCAACTGGCATCGGCGGACGGTTCCCCGACCTACTGGAACCGCGTCGGATCTCCCATCCCCACCCGCACGACCTCCGGGTATCCCTCGGACCAGTCCACGACCGTCGTGAGCTCCTTTCCGCAGGCGCCGGCGTCGATGACGGCGTCGATCAAGAGATCCAGATCTTCCTTGATCTGCCAGCCGTCGGCCATCGGCTCTTCGTCATCAGGGAGCAGCAGGGTGCTCGACACCAGTGGTTCGCCGAGCTGACGCAGCAGCGCCTGCACGACGGGGTGGTCCGGGATGCGCACGCCGACGGTCCGCTTCTTCGGGTGCGCCAGCCGTCGCGGCACCTCCCTCGTCGCGGGCAGGATGAACGTGTAGGGGCCGGGCGTCGACCCCTTGATCGCGCGGAATGCGTTGTTGTCCAGCTGCACGAGCTGGCCGAGCTGGGCGAAGTCCGCGCATACGAGCGTGAGGTGGTGCTTGTCGTCCAGGGATCGCAGCGCGCGGATGCGGTCCCCTCCGGTCAGGTTGTCCAGCTGGCACCCCAGGGCGTAGCTGGAGTCCGTGGGGTAGGCGATGAGGGCGTCGTCCCGCAGCATTGCCACGACCTGCGCGATGCGGTGCGGTTGCGGGTCCTGCGGGTGGACGTCGAAGTACCTGGCCATGCCTTGAGCCTACGAGCCGCCCCCAAACATGGAGAAGCCCCGAACCCCAGGGTCCGAGGGCTTCCTTCATCCTGACAGGACAGAACGTGCGTGGCGGAGGATAGGGGATTTGAACCCCTGAGAGCTTTCACTCAACGCGCTTTCCAAGCGCGCGCACTAGGCCACTATGCGAATCCTCCGTCGAGGAGGCTACCCGAGGGGGAGCCGCACTCCACAATCGGCCTTCGGCGCCGAATACCGGACCATCCGCGGCTCTCGTCTAGAGTGGCTGGTGACCCCTCGCGTGGTGGTACCTCGCCCAACTCCCCCAGGGCCGGAAGGCAGCAAGGGCAGGTGAGCTCTTCCAGGTACGCGGGGGGTCCTGCATGCCCGGAACATGAACGGGCAAGGGGTGTCCGGCGAGCCGACTAGATTGGGCCTGTGAGCACAGCGCTGTATCGCCGCTACCGGCCAGAGTCCTTCGCCGACGTCATCGGTCAGGAGCACGTGACCGAGCCCTTGATGCAGGCGCTGCGGACCGGACGGGTCAACCACGCCTACCTGTTCAGCGGGCCGCGGGGATGCGGCAAGACGACGAGCGCACGGATCCTGGCCCGCTGTCTGAACTGTGAGCAGGGGCCGACGCCGATCCCGTGCGGGGTGTGCGACTCCTGCGTCGCCCTTGCTCGCGGAGGCTCGGGCAGCATCGACGTCATCGAGATCGACGCGGCCAGCCACGGCGGGGTCGAGGACGCGCGCGACCTGCGTGAGCGGGCGTCATACGGACCGGCGCTGTCGCGCTACAAGGTCTACATCATCGACGAGGCGCACATGGTCACGACTCAGGGTTTCAACGCCCTGCTCAAGATCGTCGAGGAGCCGCCTGAGCACGTGAAGTTCATCTTCGCCACGACCGAGCCGGACAAGGTCATCGGCACCATTCGATCGCGGACCCACCACTACCCGTTCCGGCTCGTCCCCCCTCTGCCGTTGCACGACTATCTGGGCGAGATCTGCGCCTCCGAAAAGGTCTCTGTCGCGCCTGGCGTTCTCTCCTTCGTCATTCGTGCCGGCGGCGGTTCGGTCCGTGACTCGTTGTCGGTGCTCGACCAGCTGATTGCCGGGTCCGGCGATGAGGGACTGACCTACGAGAATGCTGCGGCGTTGCTCGGGTTCACCGACGGTGAGCTGCTCGACGCGACGATCGATGGGTTCGCGGCCGGTGACGGTGCCTCCGTGTTCCGGCAGGTCGACAAGGTGATCGAGACCGGCCACGACCCACGGCGGTTCGTCGAGGACCTGCTCGAGCGCCTGCGCGACCTGATCGTCGTTGCTGCCGTCCCCGAGGGGGCCTCGTCGGTGTTGCGTGGGATCCCCGAGGACCAGCTCGAGCGGATGCTTCAACAGTCGGCGGCTTTTGGGCCTGGTGCACTGTCGCGCTCGGCGGACATCGTCAACGCCGGTCTGACCGAGATGACCGGAGCGACGGCGCCTCGGCTGCAGCTGGAGCTGATCTGTGCCCGGCTCCTGCTGCCGGGCGCCTCCGGCGAGAGCGGGTATGCCGCACGCCTGGATCGCCTCGAACGTCGCCTTGAGATGACTGGTACATCGACGTCAGCTGCTCCACCCATAGCCGCTGCGAGTACCTCTGTGGCCCCCGCTCCCGGTCCCCGTCCGGCGAAGGAGCACGGCGCTCCGGTCGCCAGGCCAGAGCCGGNNACGTGGAGCTTCGTCTCGCAGAACACGAGAGTCCTCGACTACAACGGAGAACGCCTGCTGTTGGGCCTGACGACCGATGGTCTGTTGACAGCCTTGCGCGGACGCAACCACGCCGAGGTCGTCCGTCAGGCACTCATCGAGGTCATCGGCGTGGACACGAAGGTCGAGGGCGTGCTCTCCACCGACGCGGCACCCACCGACTCTGCATCGGCTGACCCCGTATCCGCAGACCCTGCGCCNNGCGGCCCCGTCCAAGCAGTCGGCCGGCGTGCCGACACCGCCTGCGCCGAGCGCACCCGCCATACCGGCGCCGGCGCCTACCCCGGACCGGCCGTCAACGCCGAGGCAGCGAGCGAGGGCAGCCGTGGCCCAGGAGGCGAGCAGTCGGAGGGCGAGCTCCTCGTCATCGGTCGCCGACGACAGCGTGGTCAGCGCGGATGACGAGAACATCGAGGAGGCTGGCGACATGGGTCAGCCCGTCATCGAGCGCGTCCTTGGCGGCATGGTGATTGGCGAGCTCGACCAGTAGCCGCGCCAGGTTTTCGTTCGCCACGCTCGGCGGCCCTTGCCAGTGCATCGAGGGATGTCGGTCACAGCCAGGGGATAGGCTCCACGATGTGTATGAAGGCGTGGTCCAGGACCTGATCGACGAGCTCGGGCGACTTCCAGGCGTCGGTCCCAAGAGCGCGCAGCGCATCGCGTTCTATCTGCTGCAGGCCGATGCGGTCGATGTGAATCGGCTCGTCAAAGCGTTGGTGGAGGTCAAGGAGAAGGTCCGCTTCTGCAGCATCTGTGGCAACGTCGCCGAAGCCGAACAGTGCCGCATCTGCCTGGACCCTCGTCGTGACCTGACCTGCATCTGCGTCGTCGAAGAGCCCAAGGACGTCGTTGCTGTCGAACGGACCCGCGAGTTCCATGGGCGCTACCACGTGCTCGGCGGGGCGATCAGCCCGATCGAGGGCATCGGCCCGGACGACCTGCGGATCAAGGAGCTGTTGACCCGGCTGGCCGATGCTGACGTCAGCGAGATCATCATCGCCACCGACCCCAACCTCGAGGGGGAGGCGACGGCCACCTATCTGGCCCGCTTGCTGCGACCCATGAACCTGAAGGTCACACGTCTGGCCTCCGGGCTGCCGGTCGGTGGAGACTTGGAGTACGCCGACGAGGTCACTCTCGGTCGGGCCTTCGAGGGCAGGAGACTGATCGATGTCTGACGAGCTGGTCATGGTGGATGAGCTGCTGAACCTCGGTGAAGAGTCTGCGCGCGACGCCCGCGCCTACCTGTCCACGGTCACCGAGGTTGCCTCGGGCTCCTCACCTGACACGGCGATACCTGTTCTGCTGCTCGCGGTTTCACAGATTCTCGTCGCGGGTGCCCGCCTTGGCGCCATCACGGACGTGGTGCCCGACGAGCGGTTCGAGGCAGACCCCGGCCCTGACGTCGACGTGGACCCGGTGCGACAGGGCCTGGCCAATCTGTTCGAGGGCCTGGATGACTACGTCCACGTCGTCGACCCGCTGGTCGGTGTCGCGGTGGCCAAGGGGTCCCTGTCCAACGATCTGACCGACGTGGCCGCCGCGCTGATGCATGGTTTGCAGCACTACGAGAGCGGTCGGGTCAGCGAGGCCCTGTGGTGGTGGCAGTTCAGCTACCTGTCGTCATGGGGTGACAGCGCGACGCGTGCCTTGCGGGTCTTGCAGGCGGTGCTTGGCCACATCCGGCTCGACGCTGACTCCGACACGGTCGCTGAAGCCGAGTTCGACGCCCTGCACCCCTGACCCAGCCGGCACCACCGAGGCAGCAGGCGAGGCGTGCGCCTTTCGTCCCGTAACATTGAGTCCGATGAGTATGACGAGCGCAGCCCCCAAAACGGGGCGAACGGCAGTTCCCGAAACCCTGAAACAGGCCGGTCGGCGACGGTCTTTCGCCGTTATCAGTCACCCTGACGCCGGCAAGTCGACCTTGACCGAGGCATTGGCACTGCACGCCAGAGTCCTCATGCGGGCCGGTTCGGTGCACGGCAAGGACGGCCGGCGGGGCACGGTGTCCGACTGGATGGACATCGAGCGCGAGCGCGGGATCTCGATCACCTCAGCGGCACTTCAGTTCACCTATCGCGATGCCGTCATCAACCTGGTCGACACCCCTGGCCACGCCGACTTCTCCGAAGACACCTACCGGGTGCTGTCGGCGGTGGACGCGGCCGTGATGCTCGTGGACGCGGCCAAGGGCCTCGAGGCCCAGACGATGAAGCTCTTCGAGGTCTGCAAGCACCGCAACATCCCGATCATCACCGTCATCAACAAGTGGGACCGACCGGGCAAGGACGCCCTCGACCTCATGGACGAGATCCACCAGCGGACCGGGTTGCAGCCGGCCCCGTTGAACTGGCCCGTGGGCATCGCCGGTGACTTCCGTGGCGTCCTGGACATGGCGACGGGGGAGTACCTCAAGTTCACCCGCACCGATGG
>PKWT01000077.1 GCA_003132125.1 Micrococcales bacterium
CCGAAGTCGGCTCGTCCAGCACGAGCAGGTCCGTGCGTGCCGAGAAGGCGGCGATGAGCAGTACCTTCTGCCGGTTGCCCTTGGAGTACGTCCGGACCTTGCGACGCGTGTCGAGGGCGAAGTCTGCGACCAGGCGTTTCTCGAGCGCCGGGTCGTAGGCGCCGCGAATCCCCGCCAGCGCGTCGAGTACCTCCTGCCCGCTCAGGCTGGGCCACAACGCGACCTCACCGGGAACGTAGGAGACCTGCCGGGTGACGTCGGCCGGGTGCGTGGCGGGGTCGAGCCCGAGCACGCGGACCGTCCCCACCGTCCGCCGATACAGGCCCAGAAGGACCCGCAGTGTCGTCGACTTCCCGGCGCCGTTGGGCCCCAGGAATCCGTGCACCTCTCCGCGCCGCACGGTCAGGTCGAGTCCGTCCACTGCCCGGAACCGCTCGAACACCTTGACCAGCCCGCGTACCTCGATGACTGGGCCGTTAGTGACTGTCATTGCCCCTTGCCTCCTCGATCGTGGCCAGCAGCTTGGTCAGCACGGCTCGTCCGAGCCGCCGCTCCCGGTCGTTGCCGGTGGCCAGGAACAGGTCCATCAACCGGCGCACAGCGTGGGTGTCGATGGCCTGGGTAACCTCAGGAAGTCGCTCACCGAAGCGATCGCGCATCCGCGCAACGTTCGCGGCGGCGATGCGCTCGACGTCCTCGTCGCTGAGCTCGGAGGTCAGCGACTCGGAGAACGCATCCAGGCTCGCAGTGAGGGCCTGATCGTCCAGCGCGGCGAAGAGAAGCTCGGCTTCGGGGGGTACCTCGCGGCGTAGATAGGCAAGCTCCATGAAGTCCCGCTCGCGGCGTACCCCGGTGCGCGTCGTGTCGTCAGACGCCGCCTCCGCCAGGGCGTCGTAGAACGCCGCGGCCCGAGGCGGCATCGGCGACAGGGACTCGCCGCCCTCGACCGTGGCCACCAGGGTGACGAGCCGGTCGCGCTGCGCGGTCAGGCCCTCGATCCGCTCGCCCAGGAGGTCGAGGGTGGCACGCAGGTCGGTCAGGACAGCGTCCCTCTGATCGCCGCCAGTGGGGTCGCGCGCAACCGACAAGGCCGCACTGATCTGGGCGAGCGGGAGTCCTGAATCGGCCAACCAGCGCACCCGGCCGACCCGGGCGACATGCGAGAGGTCATAGTCACGTCGCCCGTCTCGCACGGGCGGCACAGCCAACAAGCCGACCTGATGGTAGTAGCGAATGGTCCGGACGGTCGTCCCCGTCAGCTCAGCGATGTCTTTGACCTGCACGGCACCAGTATTCAACTGTGACGTGACGTCACAGCAAACAGGCACACGGAGGCGAATCGCCCGTGGCGCGCGTCCGGTCATCGATCCGCTTCCGGCGACGATCCACTCGTTCGACGTTGACATGCGATGCGGAGGTGACTCGATGGCTGTGGGTGTTGGGTGTATGGCGAAGTGTCAGGATGAGGCATGCCCGTTGAGATTCGACCCGCTGACGCTGCAGATGGCCCCTTCCTGGCTGAGATGCTCGTGGCAGCCGCCTTCTGGAGACCGGAAGGTCCTGAGGGCAAGGTCAGTGACGTGATGGACCAACCGGAGCTGGCGCACTACGTGGTGGGGTGGCCGCAGCCTGGTGACTGCGGCGTCATCGCTGAGGATGGGCACCCGGTGGGCGCCGCCTGGTTCCGGCTCCTTCCCGCGAGCGACCCCGGCTACGGCTTCGTCGACGCCGAGACGCCGGAAGTGGGCATGGGGGTCGCGCTGTCCCGGCGGGGGCAGGGAATCGGGTCCCGGCTCCTCAGTTCTCTTGTTGCACAGGCACGCAGCGACGGTCTGGCCACGCTCAGCCTCAGCGTCGAGCGAGACAACTACGCCCGGGGCCTGTACGAGCGGGTCGGCTTCCGGGCTGTCGGGTCAGCTGGCGGGTCGATCACCATGCTCCTGCGGCTGTAGAGGTAACCCAACGTCACGCGGGTCAAGATGACGAGCTGCTCGAGCGCCGCGGCGATCTGCGGATTGGGATCCTTCGCGGGACACCGGAGGTCCCAACCGGGCATCATCTGAACGCACTCAAATGCCGCGTTTCGGACCTGGCTGTGTGACCCGTGCTGTGGGGTCGACGGGTACGTTGCATGCATGGAGATTGTGACCAGCAGCGACCGCCCCGATCTCGAAACTCAGGCTGGTGAGGTCTTCAGGGTGAAGTGGCCGGAGTTCATCTTCCACGACCCCATCGCCGCGAAATACCATCAGCGCGCCAGCAAGTACTTCTCTGAGTACGACGTCCTCGTTCTCGACGACGGCCGGGTCATCGCCGGTGGCTGGGGCGTGCCGCTGCGCTGGGACGGGACCGTGCAGGATCTTCCCGACGGCTATGACGGCGCCCTGATGAGGTCCATCGAAGACCACGAGTCAGGTGTACGACCCACCACCCTCAGCATCATGGCGGCTGCCGTCGGCAACGACGTGACGAAACAGGGAATGGCTGGGCAAGTGCTGACCGCGCTCAGTGGCCGCGCCCGGTCCGCAGGGCTCTCGCACGTAATCGCCCCGCTGAGACCCACCCTGAAGCACCGCTATCCGACCACCCCCATGACGACATTCGCCAGCTGGACACGGCCGGACGGGTTGTCGATCGACCCGTGGATACGGGCACATCAGCGGATGGGTGCCACCATCCTGGCTCCAGCTGCCCGGTCCATGGTCATCAGCGGGACC
>PKWT01000290.1 GCA_003132125.1 Micrococcales bacterium
AGCCGGTGCGCGAGCGCGATCGCGTCGAACGGGGCATGAACCTTCACGTCGTTGTCGAAGTAGACGAACACCTCGCGCTCGCGCACGGGTGCCTGCGGGCCGAGCGTGCGGCCGTCGGTCGGCGTGCCGCCCACCTGCCAGCTGCGGACGCGCGCAGCCCAGCGGTCGAGCGCCGCGTCGCCGTAGCCGCTGACGTACAGCTCCTGGTCGCCGTGCAGCCGCGCGTACACGAAGTCGGACGTCACGTCGTCCAGCACCGGCCACTTGCCTGCCGTGTCGGCGCAGACCAGCGCGATGTCGTTGTCGCGCAACAGCTGCACGAACTCGACGGTCTCGAACGAGGCGTGCCGCACCTCGAGTGCGTGCCGCAGCGGGCGGACGGCGTCCGTGGTGGTGAAGGCGCGCCCGTCGAGTCGTTGGTCGTGGTGCGTCGCCAGCTGTGCGGCGGCGCGCGTCGTTCGCGGCAACAGCGCGAAGAACGCGCCGAGGCGGTCGGCGTCGAAGCCCAGCGTCGGCGGCAGCTGCCACAGTATCGGCCCCAGCCGGTCGCCGAGAGCCAGCACTCCCGAGGCGAAGAAGTTGGCCAGCGGCACCTCGACGCCGGCGAGCTTCTTCATGTGCGTGACGAACCGGGGGCCCTTGACTGAGAAGACGAAGCCGGCCGGCGTCTGCGCGCGCCACTGCTCGTAGGAGCTCGGTCGCTGCAGCGAGTAGAACGAGCCGTTGACCTCGACCGACGCGAGCGAGCGCGAGGCGTACCCAAGCTCGCGTCGCTGGGCCAGTCCAGGCGGGTAGAAGACCCCGCGCCAGGGTGGGTAGCGCCATCCGGAGATGCCGATGTGGAACGGGCCGGGGTCCCAGCCGTGCCGCGCGCCGTCCACGTGAGCTCCTCAGATGACCTCAGCCCGGATCCACCAGTGAGCCCATTTTATGGGCTCACCGAAGTTGCCCGGTCCACTTCGAAGAGCCCGTATGTCAGCGGCCGCAGCTCTTCTCCGCCTCCCGGCTACGGCCGGCGGTGCCATGCTGCAGGGCGGGCCTTCGCCGTCTTACCCGGGGCGGTGGCCACGGCTTCGGACGCCGGCCGGGCCTGGTTGATGTCGGCCAGCACTCTCGCCTCGATCGTCTCGGCGTCAGCGATGCCCTCAAGGCCCGCCGCCAGGTCCCGGCGACGTTCGACGCTGTCGTACAGGTGCTCGGCCTGCTCGGCGTCGGGCTGCACGGGCGTCGATGACCCCCGGAGGTGGGGTGCGCATCGCAGGTTACTGCTGCAGATCGGCCCGCATCTTCTCGGCGAAGTCGGCGGGCAGATCCTGTCGAGACTACCCGCCGGGGCCGTACCGCTCGGTCATCGCATCGTTGAACCGGTGGACCTCGGCGGCGCGGGCGCGGTCGGCGGCCTCCGCTGAGCTACATGATCGTGTTCCCGCAGCTGACCGAGCCGGAGATCGTCCAGATCGTCGATCTGATGGTCGCCAAGCTCGACATCCGGCTCAAGGACAAAGACATGGGCATGGAGCTGACGCCTGCGGCGAAGGCGCTTCTGGCCAAGAAGGGCTACGACCCGGTGCTTGGCGGCGCACGATCCAGCACGAGATCGAGGACATGCTCTCGGAGAAGATCCTCTATGGCGAGCTCCGTGCCGGCGAGATCGTCGTGGTCGATACCGAAGGCACCGGAAAGGACGAGGCGTTCACGTTCGTGGGCACGGCTCATTCGCCGCCGGACGACCCGCCGCTGAGCGACATCCAGGATTCGATCAAGACGCCGGACGCTCCCGAGGCGACCTGAGACCAGGGTCGACCCCCTGCGGCAACTGAGCCGGATGCGCGGCCGGCAGGGTGGGCACGACGTGCGGTCGTTGTCAGCGGTGCTGTCACGGCGTGTACGCGCGTGCCGACCGCCGTGGTCACCAAGGGCAAGGACGTGACTCCGGCGGTAGGGGCGCCCAAGTGGAAGATTGTCGGCGGCTGAACGGGTCGTGAACGATCCGGGTTAGTTGCAATACCGTTCATTTAGGGTGAACGGTGGCGACCTGTGGCGGCCCGGTCGGCTGGGGCCAGCCGGCGTGATGGGCGCGCTTGACGTGCCACTTGGGCATCTCGGCTTTGATGACGCGGGGTTGGACCGCCTCCGACGAACGGGTTGAGCCCGCTTGAGGCCGCTCCTGAATCAGGTCGCCCAGATCCCTCGACGCCGAGCCCTCGAGCGGAGCAGACTGCATAGCGTTTTTACTTCGAGGAGGACAGATGGAACACGAACGAGCCCGAGCCCTGCTCAAAGCCAAGCGAGCCCGGGTACAAGAGCTGCTCAGTTCGATGGCCTCCACGGAGGTTGATGATCTCAGGGGGGCAGAGGAGCCCGGAGACGCTGGCGACGGGGGCGAACGGCTCACCGCCCAGGGCACTGATGCCCTCGTTGCGGACGACCTGCTCCAAAGACTGGCAATGATCGACCGGGCCGAGCGACGGCTCGAGACGGGAACCTATGGCCACTCGATCCGGAGCGGGAGTCCCATTCCGAACGACCGCCTCGAAGCCGACCCAGCCGCCGAGCTGACGGTGCAGGAGGCTCGTGCCAAAGAAGCTGAAGGCCCCTGAGTCCTTCACCAGGCAGGCGATTCACTCCAGCGGCAGTCGCTGCAATGCTAGGTCTTGACGGTTGACCAGCGTCGAGTAACTGAACGGCTGTCGAACGAGACCCCATCGCTGCGTAGTGACCGGCGGCCTGGCACGCCGACGGCCGTGCTGCCCGGTTTGACATGGGGCCCTGCCCAAGCGCCGGCTGGCCAAAGAGCACTCCTCGTTCAACCCCGCCGCCGTCCAACGGCAGATCCAGGCCCGCTGCGACGAGCTCCTCACCCGCCACCGCCAAGGGCCAGCCCGCCCGCAAACCCCAGGTCACGGCGCCCGCCACGCGAACCTTCCCAGATGAGGAACGAAGCAACGTGCCCGGACCTCTTGACATGAGTGTTGGTGTCCCCATGTTGCCTCGTGTCAAGATGCCGCGTTGACTCATCGGAAAGGTCCGCGTGGGTCGGTTCGTTGCCTCATGTAGGAAGGTCCGGCACGGCGGCGTGTCTGCACTGATGGGCCGTGGTCCTGATCGCAGAGGGCACGCTGTCGCTACCCGCCCGTGACTGGGACTGATCGCAGGGCGTCCCACGCGATGTCGCTGATACCGAAGGTGGGCTCGACCAGGTGCTTGCCGAACGTGGAGGACAGTTCATTTTCCGATCAGGCAACAGGCGGATTACTGCTCTGTCTTTTGAGTAATGCGGTAGTCCGTGGTCGTCGGGAACGGGGCGCTGGGCGGGGTGCTGCCCGACGATGGTGAGCTCGAGGCCATCGCGGGGTGCACGTCGTCGATGGCCGCGGTCGCTTTGACATCCAGGTGCACGATGCCCGGCACCCGACGGACACAGTCGCCGACGAGCATCACCTGGCTGAGCAACGGCGCCGACCCTTGCAGCACTACGACGCCGTCGTCGACGGTGGCCGAAATCGTGGGCGACGGGGAGTCGTCGACTGCGGCGATGGCCTCCTGGACGGCGACGAGTAGGTCCTCGTCGGTGCGGAGGAAGACCGTGAGCAGGTCGCTGCGGGTCACGATGCCGATCAACCGACCGTCGTGCTCGACGACCGGCAGTCGGCCGAGGTGCCGTTGGTGGAGTACCCGCGTTGCCTGGCTGAGCGACTGCAACTGGTCGATGGTGACCGCGGGCGAGGTCATCATGTCGCCCGCCATCGTGCCGGCCGGACGCACGCGGCCGCGGCGCTGCAGGTACGTCCGAACGTGCTCCTCGGTCAGCCCCTCCTTCAGCAGGTCGCTCTCGGCGACTACTCCGAGCACCCGACCCAACTCGTCAACGACTGGCAGCGCATGCACGTGGTGATCCTCGATCAGGCGGACGAGTTCACGGAAGGTCGTCTCGGGACGCGCGACCAGCACTTCTCGGGTCATGACGTCGCATACCAGACCGCTCATGGTGCACCACCTATCACGTGCGCCGACCCTTACGGTCGGCGCGAGCCAACTACTCGAGCGTATGCCCTGCCGAGGGCTTGGCGGGCTCTCGCTCATCAACGCCGGCTTGACCGTCTTCCCTCGCCAGACCCACGACTCGCGCGATCTGTGAGATCGACATGGCCTCTGACCACCGCAAACGGCGGATCTCTGCCCAGTCCTCCACGTCCAACACTCGCTTCCTCCCCTGCTCGGTTCGAACAGGGTCTCGGGGAAGCTGGTCAACTTTCAGTTGCCACGGTGGGGTGGTTGCTGCGACGTCAACGAGCCAGGTCTCTAGATCGCTTTGGATGGATAGAGGCGACATAACGGCAGGCGAACGACGCGTGTCAAGGAATGGACGGCGATTATCAGCCCTCGAGACGAGCCGTTCAGCTCGCTGCGGTGCGCGGTAGCGGAACGCTGGCCACGCGAGTCTGGTCCCGGTGCACCTCGGCGAGGCGCGCGGCCTGCCGGTACGGGAGAAACCCCGAGTCCGCCCCGCAGTCGTGGCACACGGTCAGCGCGCGGTGGCCCAGATGGACGACCTCCACCGCGTGCGGGTGACAGCACGCCACGCTGGCCACGTGATCGTGGTCGCGCCGGTGCGCCGCCGTGGCGGTGCACGCTGCCACCTCGGCCAGGTCCGCTCGATCTAATACCTGCTCCACGGTCCACCACCTCGTCGTCCGTTCGCGGGTCCTCCACCGGCTCTCTTCATCGGTGCGATGAAGGCACTCCCTGAGCCGGTACGTCCATGGAAGCGCGGACCGACGACAAATCACGTCAGGAAACGCCGTTCGTGCCCAACCAGTCGCCGCGACCAGGGCGATCACGAGGACATCCCACCCGGCTAAGGCCTCTCGTCGCGCTCGATCTGCTCCGGATCGATCTCGTCCCCCGCGTCCAGGATGACGACCCGACCCGCCGCGATCTCGCGAGCGGTTGCGTCGACCCAGGCCCTCGTCAGCCTCCTCGCGCAGTGCTGCGATATCGGAGCGATCCGGTACGTTCAGAATTGAGAAGTTAACGTTACGTTTAACATAACTATCGGAATACCATTGTGTGGAGGTGAGTGCTGTGGCGGCCCGTACGCCTGATCGTCCCGTAGACCGAT
>PKWT01000043.1 GCA_003132125.1 Micrococcales bacterium
TTGTCCCTCAGGGCCTTCGTCGCATCCTCGTCGACGACGTAGGTCTCCGGGGTCCAGACGACCCCGTAGATGTCGGTGGCCACCTGGGCAGAGATCCGATTCAGCTGGAGATCGTCGACGACCATCTCGGGATCGCGTTCCAGGACGTCTCCGTAGCCGCCACCGGAGCCCTGGGAGATCATGTACAGCTCACCCTGTTTGGCGACGTCGAACTGGAGGCCCATGTGAGCCGTCTCGTAGATGCCACCTTCGTAGGGGCGCTCGTTCATCACGCGTTCCATCGACAGGTCGAACTTGGTGGGGTCCTCCCTGATGATGTCGTAGATGTTGATGCCCTTGACCGTGGCCAGCGGGTAGACCGGGCAGCCGTAGCCGCCGAACAGCCCGGCGACCGGCGAGAACTTCGACCCGGACGTCACGGTCATGAAACCCCAGTTCGGGGTGCCGCGGGAGGCCACGATCATCTCGTAGCCCATGCCGCCGCGGAACTTGCCGAAGCCCTGGTTGTCGCGAACGAGCCGCTTGCTCACGAGCTGCAGGAACGGCACTTCCTCCTCCATGACCTCCTGCTCNNGCGTCCTCGCCGTCCCGGAACGCCTTGGCGCCGCCGCCTGCGCCGTTCAGGTCGGCGCACAGGTTGCCCACCTGCTCGCCGTTCTGCGTGGTGCCGCCCCAGAGGAAGTCGTTGATCTGGTTGAACCACGGCGCGACCACGTTGGAGTACTTGTGCGCCGACGAGAACTGCATCTTGGCGAACATGCCCTGCAACGCTGTGAAGGCACGGAACGAGGCCTGGAGCGACTGACCGACGGGGGCGTCATAACCGGCGTCTGCCCAGCTGTGCTCCTCCGTGATGACCTCGAAGGGTGAGAGGGCTCCCGTGCTTCGCGGAAGGTCCGGCCACCAGTAGGAGAGGATTGCCTGCGCCATGAAGGACTTGGTGGACGCCAGCGGCGAGTTGATCGCCCGGTTGAGGATCTCCGGACCGGTGCCGGTCAGGTCGACGATCACCCGGTCGCCCTTGATGGTGATCTTGCAGGCGAACTTGATGAGGATGTTTTCTTTGAGCGTCGAGTCGACGAACTGGTTGAACGTCACCGTCCCGTCCGGCATCTCCTTGATCCGCCGGCGCACCTCGGTCTCGACATCTTCGACGGTGACGCGCAGGGAGGCGACGAACGTCTCCTGGCCGACCTCGTCGATGAGGCGGTCGACCGTGTCCATCACCCGGCGAACAGCACCCATCTTGACCTTGATGTCGGCCAGCATGAGCTTCGGGTCGCGGGTCGAGTGCTGGAGGAACGTCAGCAGGTCACGACGGAGGTGGCCGCCCTCCACGATCTTGATCGGGGAAGCGCGCAGCCCGTCATCGAAGGGGGTCTCCGAACCGGAGGGCATACCGCCGGGCTCGCAGGCCCCGTTCTCACCCTCGTGGATGGTGGCACCGACCCACGCGATAATCACGCCGTCACGCATGACCGGCACCAGCATCGACTGGTCGGTGTTGTGGACCATGCCGAAGCGGGAGTCGTTGTGGAAGAAGCCGTCGCCGGGGTTGATGCCGACGGTCGGCTCGTCCTTCCAGTTCTTCATGATGTAGCGGATCGGGTGGTGCAGAACCGCCGAGAAGGCGATCACGCCCCGGTTGGAGAGGTAGCAGACATCACCCTCTGCGGTGTAGACCGCGACGGACAGGTCAGCCCACTTGGCACCCGGGGCCGCGCCCATGCTCTCGCACATCTCGAACGCCTCGTCCAGGGAACCGGCCAGGCGCTTGCGGATTCGGTCGATCTCCAGGACGTCGATCCCGTTGGTGATGCACTCCTGCTCGTACTCGGTCCGCGGCATGATCTCGTGATGGCGCATGATCGCCGGATCCGGTCCGAGGAACAACGTGGTCTCGTCCATGAACTTGTCGACCCACTGCTGTTCCTGCTCGGACAGAAGCTGCGAAGTCTCTTCTCCGTCACGCACGTCTGTGTCTTGGGTAACCGTCATCTCTCTCAATCTCCTTTGTCTCAGCTACAGAAAGTGGTTGGCGTGAAGTCAGTCGCTGAGTAGCCAGACGGCACCTTGGACGGTTGGTTCGAGCCGCCAGCCCGGTTCGACCAGGTAGGTGGTGTTCTCAGTCGTGACGATGGCCGGGCCCGCTATGACGTGTGTGTGCCTCAGCGCCTCCGCGTCGTAGACGGGCGTGTCGATCGGCTCGTCAGAGCTGGTGAAGTGGACCTTGCGGTGCGAGACGGGCTCGGGGGAGGTCTTCTCCCCGCCGGCGACGACGGAGTCGAACCTGACGACCTCGCCCTCGATGAAGGACGCGACGCGAACGGTCTGGACCCGGATACCCGCTTCCGGTGCCTGGGTGCCCTCTCCGTAGCGGCCGCCGAAGATCTCGGAGAAGGTCTTGATCAGGTGCAGCACATCGGCGACGCCATCGACCCGGTTGATGTCGAAAGCCACAGCGGTCGTCACGAGCTGGTTGCCGTAGCGCATGTCCATCTCGAGCCGGTACCTCACGTCGGCCCGGTCGTAGCCCTGGCGGACCAGGTCATCGGCGCCCTTGACCTCGAGCTCTGTGATGTAGGCGTTCATCGCCGGGTACTGGTTGTACAGGCTGCGGTTCAGCGCGTCGTATAGCACGATGCGGGCGCTGCGTTCATGGATGTGAAGCGGCTGCATGTTGCCGGCGCCCAGCGCCGAGAACACCGACGCGAAGGGCGGAAACAGGATCTTCGTGATCCCGGCACTGGCGGCGATCCCGCAGGCATGCAGCGGGCCGTTGCCTCCGTAGGCGAGCATCGTGTAGTCCTCGATCAGGCC
>PKWT01000081.1 GCA_003132125.1 Micrococcales bacterium
GATGACCTCCGTCGTCGGCCCCCAGCTCCTACCCGCAGGGGCAGTCACCGCGCTCATCGCCGTCCTGGCCGCCGTAGGCAGCCTCCTGGCGCTGGTGTTCAGTGTGGCCTTCGCCATGACGCTGTTTGTCGGTGACCCGCCTGCCGCTTCGGTCAACGGCGGCTGGTTCATCCCGCCCGTCGTGACGATCATCATCCCGATGGCCCTGACGCCCCTGGTGCCCCACGTGAGTCCCGCCACCGCCCGCCTGCTCCTGGCCCTGGGCTACGCCGCCTACGGCATGGGATTCCTGCTGTTCCTGATGATCCTGGGACTGCTCCACGACCGCCTCGTGCTACACCCACTGCCGCCCGCACAGCTCGCGCCCACGCTGTGGATCGGCCTCGGCCCGGTCGGCGTGGCTGCACTGGCACCCCTGGCGCTGGCGCGCGCCGGCCAGGACCTCTTCGGCGCCGCGGCACCCAGCGTGAACGTGCTCAGCCAGCTGTTCGGGACAGCCATGTGGGGGTTCGGCCTGTGGTGGCTGGCCATTGCCGTCACCTTGCTGGTCCGCTACCTGCGCGCCGGCCCCCTGCCTTTCCACCTCGGGTGGTGGGCCTTCACCTTCCCCCTCGGCGCCTACACCGTGGCAACCATCACCCTGGCCCGCACCTGGCAAGCACCCGCTCTCGAGGTGGTGGCTGCCGCGCTCTTCCTGACGCTCGTCGGATTCTGGACCGTCGTGACCGCCAGGACCCTCACCGCGACCCGCACCGGACGAATCTGGCAACGCTGAAGGCTCCGCGATCCGCCCTCGGTCGCACTCCCCGCGCTGGGCATCACTGACGGTCGAGGGCAGGGCATGCAACACATGGTCGAGCAGGTATCGGCGGGGACGACATTCTCGGTCACTTGATGAGATCCCAGGCGATCTTCGCGGCGATCACCCACAGCAGGACGCCGATGAAGCGTTTGAGCTGGGCGCCGGTGAGCCTGGTCTGCATGACGTGCGAGCCGGCTAGCGAGCCAGCCGCCGCGAGGACGGCCATGGTCAGCAGGAAGACGGGGTCCAGCCCGCCCAACGCAACGTGACCCAGGAAGCCAGACAGCGACGAGAAGACGACGGCCAGCGCGGTCGTCCCCGCGGCGATCTTGGGTTCGAGCCCCAGCCAGGTCAGGCCGGGAAGGATGATGTTGCCCCCGCCGACCCCGAGCAGGCCGCCGAGGAACCCTGCCACGCTGCCCACGCCGGCGCCGACCGCGGCCTCGGCCGCTACTCCCCGCTCGCGCGGGGCGCTTCGGGCCCGGTAGAACAGCATCATCGCCCCCGCGAACACCAAGAAGGCGGTGAAGAGCCCTAGCAGCAGGTCACGGTCCACGTGGACCGTGAGGCCGGCGCCAACCGGGGCCAGGATCACCGCCGCTACGAGCACGGGGATGCCGGCGCGCCAGTCGATCAGCCTGGCGCGTGCGTAGGTGATTGTCGCGGCCGACAGGCTGACCGCGTTCAGCAAGAGCGCCGTGGACGTCGCCTCGCCCAAGGGCACCCCGAGGTAGTAGAAAAGCGGGACGAACAGGAACGCGGCACCCAGGCCGGCCATCGCCATGACTCCGGAACCAACGAAGACCGCGGCGCCGCCGACAAGGTAGAGCAACATGATCCGGCGCCGTCAGGGCTGGCTCAGCGCGGGTAGCCGGAGCACGCGGTGCAAACGATCTTGCCCTCCGCCACACGGGCGTACGGCTCGGCCACAAGCTCGCCGCACCCCGGGCAAGTGAAGAAACGGACCACCTCCTCAGGCTCGCGCCACTCGCGTGCCTGGACGGGGCCGACCGTCATGATCTCGTCGGCCGGCGCGTCCCAGACGAGGCTGACAACCTCCATCTGCTCAGACTCGGGGATCTCCGTGGGCGGCACACCCGCGGCGCGCTTCTGCATGAACGGCGTCGCCTTGATGCGCGGCTGAAGCGTCGGCCGGTAGGCAACGCGCACCGCCCGATTCGCGGCCTTGTCGACGAGCGTGACGGCGAACTTGCCTTCACCGGTCTTCTCGATGTTCCCCTTGCCGAACGTACAGCCCGTCGTGAACTGGATGCCGTCGCCGAAGCACATGCCGCCGTGGTAGTCGCCCGTCTCGATGATCGCGTGGAGCTGCTTGGCCCCGGCGCGAGAGGCACCGAGCGTCTCCATCGCCGCGAGCCCCAACCGCACCCCGGCCGTGCTGGCCCAACACTTGTGACCGTGGAAGGCGAGAGCATCGGCGAGAATCGTAGTGTCGTTCACGGGCCTGCTCCTTGATCAAAGGGATTCATATTCTGATCTGCGGGACCTCGGACCTGTCGCGTGCGGGAAGCCTGGCCCACCACAGGCGAACGTATCAGTGTGTTCCGCGAACGTCCGAGTGTTTGGAGATCCGCTGTTACTGCTGCCTCGGAATATGAACTGACACAGACACGCGGGAGCCAAGACAGCGGTCAAGAAGCCGATCGAATGCTTGACGATTGCTTCAGCGTTACTTGCCCGGTTGACGATCGACAATCGCGGGCAAACCGGGCGGTTCCGCGCAGGGATGGAAATCGGCTCGAAAGACGGCTTGCCGCCGGCAAAGGTCGACCTGCTCCGGCGGTTGGTATCCGGGTTACAACTCCAAACCTGATCAGGGCGTCGTAACTGGCTGGCCGCGTCACGATCGGCCAGCCGTCCGGAAAAGCAGCCCAGCCTCAGACACGCTCAAGCATGTGAGGTCGTGTTCGTCGATGACGGCCGCCTGCGTCTTAGTGGGCGCTGTGATGCCTGCCCCATGGTGGGCGATAGGCGGCGAAGTGACGCACTCTTCGCGGCTACCGGCAGTGTCGGCCGGGCTGCGTCGATGCATGGGTATGCACGCCGTCAACAGTGGAGGGCCTCACGCGTGGCGGCGCATGCTGGGCCGCCGGCCAGATTGGGGAATCGGCCCACCCCGGTCAACGGGTGTCCGCAAGGGATCCGATACCGGGATGGTCGGAACTACCGGACTGGCCGATGGCGGGCCTCGGTGGGGCGCTCCGAAAAGCCAAGACGGAGATTTCGTCCCCGTTGTTCAGGTGCCACGTTTGTCGATCGCATCACCAGTCGCTGTTTGCACAGTGACGTGTCCAGCGCCTTGTAGCGGAGCCATCCTGGTGCCCGCTCGCCGTGTGGTGACTTTCCCGGCGGTCTGTGCTTCTCTGGGAGTCACCGTGAAGGTCGTTTTGGCCGGGCGGATAACACAAGTAAGACTTTGTCGGTCCGCGGGCCATGCCTGTCCATGGCCATGAGAAAGTCCCCGCCTCCAACCCCCGAAACGCGTGTACCACCGCAATGTTTGCACGGTAGCACCGGCATCTTTGTATGCTGCGGCCGTGAAACAAGTCAAGCCTGAGCGCGGCCCCGTCACCGCGCTGACGTCGGCTGGCCAGGACGTCGGGACGAGCGGAGTAAGCGACGCCCTGTCGGTCGAGGCGGTACTAGCCTCCCGGACGTTGTTGGCGGTCGTTGCCCGTTCCATGGCCGCCGCTCTTGAGGAAGTCACCTTGCCGCAGTTCAGGATCCTGGTGCTCCTCTCGGCCCATGGCCCGCTGCGCACCGGAACGCTCGCCGAGCGAGCAGGAGTGCATCCCTCCACCCTTTCCCGCGCATCCGACCGGCTGGTCAAGGGACGATGGATCCGACGGATCGCCAACTGCGACAGCCGCCGCGAAGTCCTGCTCAAGCTGACCAGCAAGGGCGCCCGGTCCGTAGCGGACGTCACGACGCGTCGGGCCCAAGAACTTGACGCAGTCCTGGTCCGGGTGCCCTCACAGCAACGACGACGGGTTGATGAGGGCTTCGCCGCCTTTTCCTCAGCGGCGGGCGAGGACACCGGCGGCGACCAGCTACTGCTGGGACTGCCGCCCAGGGCCCAGGGGGGGCCGAAATTCGCCATGACTGTCTGCAGCATCTGGATTGGGCCCGGGCACACATCCTGAACTCGAAAGGGCCCCAATGTCATCCCTGCCGGCTTGGCTCTTGTTGGTCGTCTTCCTGACGTCCGCAGGGGTGATCTGGGGGGCTGGCATCAAGCTGTCCGACCATACCGACGTCCTGGCAGAGCGCCTGCATCTCGGGACCGCACTCGGGGGCGTGATCCTGCTGAGCATCGCAACGAACCTGCCTGAGATCGCGATCACGGTCGCGGCAGCCATGTCGGGCAACGTTGAGGTGGCCGTGGGAAACATCCTGGGTGGCATCGCGATCCAGACCGTGGTGCTCGTCGCTCTGGATGCGTTCGGTGTCCGCACCCGGCGACCCTTGACGTTCATGGCCGCAAGCTTGTCGCTCGTGCTGGAGGCGGCGCTGGTGGTGGCCGTCCTGTTCGTGGTGCTAGCCGGATCGCAGCTGCCGGGCAGCCTGGTCTTCTCCCGCCTCACCCCCGGCCCGGTACTGATCGTGATCGTGTGGGTGGTCGGGCTCTGGTTGATCGGAGGACCCGGGAAGCGTCTGCCGTGGGCCGACAGCGGTGAGGCCCCAGACGGGCAGGACAGGCCCCGCGGCCACTCCCGCAAGATCACCGAGCAGGAGGCAACCAACAAGAACCAGAGCACCGGGCGCGTGGTCCTCATCTTCAGCGTCGCCGCACTTCTGACCCTCGTCGCGGGCGTGGCGATCGAACAAAGCGGCGAGAAGTTCTTCGGCGACCTGGGTCTGTCGGGAGCGCTGTTCGGCGCAACCGTCCTGGCCGCGGCAACATCCCTACCGGAACTGTCGACCGGGCTGACGGCCGCCCGCACGGGCGACTACAAACTGGCGATGGGTGACATCTTCGGCGGCAATGCCTTCCTGCCGGTGCTGTTTCTTGTGGCCACGCTCATCAGCGGAAAGGCGGTGTTACCCCAACTCCGGGCCAGCGACATCTACCTGACTGCTCTGGGCGGGCTGTTGACCGTGGTGTACATGGTGGGGCTGGTCTTTCGCCCGAAGCGACAGATCCTGCGGATGGGAGTGGACTCCGTGGCAGTGCTTGCCCTGTACGTCGTAGGGCTCGTCGGGTTGGTGGCCCTTCAATGAGAGCGCCGGATGCGCCCCTATCGCCGTGCGCTGATCACTGCCGCCATGTTGCGGTGGGTGGTCTATCAGATCTACCGATTCAGCTACTCCCACTCGATCGGCCTTGTTCTCCCAACGGTTTTCGACGCTGTGATCGTCTATCTGACAGCCGTCGAGTATCGCAAGCGAAGGCATCAAACCGTTGCGCCGTGACGGGGTCGAAGGGCGTTGAGGGCGGCTTGGTGCGTGAGCCATCCGACGACCTCGTGCCCGTCGGAGTCGAGCACTGGTACTGCCCCGCCGGCGTCATCGAGGATCTGTAGTGCGAGGTCGAGGGGGTCGACCTCGCGCAATGTTGGGGGAAGGTCCGTGACCTCGCCGACGTGGGTGGCGTCGTGCTCGCCGTCGGCAAGGGCCTCGGCGACCGCGTGGGCGCTCACTGTCCCGGCGTAGGCCCCTTCAGCATCGACGACGGGTAGGACGCCCTGGCGAGAACGGGCCAGGGCTCGGGCGGCCTTCACCAGGCTGTCGCTGTCATGGAGGGCGGCGGGCACGCGGAGCATCACCGCTGAGATGGGGATTGCATCGGCGCGGGGGCTGGTCTGTGCCGGGGAGCTCAGGTCGACTCCTCGGCGGCGCAGTTTGAGGGTGTAGATGGTGTCCTTGGGGGCGATCCGTTGGCTGATGAAGGTGGCCAGGACGATGGCTGACATCAGCGGCAGGATGATCGTGTACTCCCCGGTCAGCTCGAACA
>PKWT01000468.1 GCA_003132125.1 Micrococcales bacterium
CGCAGGGTCCCGATTGGCC
Source organism: Micrococcales bacterium (assembly GCA_003132125.1). GTDB lineage: Bacteria > Actinomycetota > Actinomycetes > Actinomycetales > Dermatophilaceae > UBA4719. The sequence goes on from PKWT01000468.1 coordinate 20, forward strand.
GAGCTCACAGGGTCGGTCACACCAGGCGCGATCGGTAGCTCGCGCGCATGACGGGGCTGCCGGGCCGCTGACAGGTGCTGGGGGTCGGCAGCGTCCAGCTGACGGCGCACTGCAATGGGGGAGGCGTCGTCGAGAAGAAGCAGGATGCCGGCAAGACGCGCAGCGGCAAGACGCTCGGCAGGGAGCCGCTTCACGGGTCGGCGAGGGACCACGCGGGACGCCAACGATCGTTGGTCCCGCGCTTTCCCCAATCCACCGAATAGGCTCATCGTCCAACCCCTGCTCCGCGTAGTCGGCGTTTGTGGACCGCCTACGTAATGAAACGTACGCTGAGGGGCAGACATTGGTAAGGGCTTGGTCAACTCCTTGCCGTTCCAGACGAATAGACCCAACCGTTGTGATGAAGAGTTGATCGGCCGAACAGATGATGGCCTTCTACGAAGGCATGTGCATCGAGTCCGTCAGGTCACCGGCAGCAGGTTCGGCCGCTTGCAGGTAACGCCGTCCCCCGAGGACTGCCCGCGCACATGTTCCCAGGCCCAGGGAAGCAGGTGCGAACCTGCCCAGGCGGCCTCGGTAAAGGCGACGCGCAACGGGCTCGGTTTCGGCATGGGCGGTGGCTCGGCCCGCCAGTCCTCCACCTCGTACCCGACCGACTCGGCCAGCGCGGCCGCGATACGACGGTGGCCTTCGCTGTTGGCGTGTAGCCGGTCGGTGTGCCACAACGCCGGGTGGCTCGCTGCAGACGCCGACGCGAGGTCGACGACGATGGAGCCGTAGCGTTCCCGACACTCCAGAGTGACCGCGTTCAAGAACTGCAGCCGCCCGCGCAGGACGACCGCGAGCGGCGCGACGCGCGTCATGTCCGGCATCGTGAACGAGAGGACCCGAGCGCCCGTCGCGGCCAGCTCGGCGTGCATTGCGTACAGGTCTTCACGCAGCGCGTCGCGGTCGAGCCTCGGGCGCAGTACGTCGTTGACACCGGCCACCACCACGGCGAAGTCGGGCACCAGGTCCAGTGCGGGCCGCAGCTGCGTCTCACGAACCTCGTGGGCGGTCTCCCCCCGCACCGCGAGGTTGGCGTAGAGCAGGCCCGGATGCATCGCGTCCAGGTGGCAGGCGAAGCGATCAGCCCACCCGATGTAGACCCCGTCCGGGCCGGGATCCTCAAGACCCTCGACAGTGCTGTCACCAATCGCAACCAGGCGAAGGGGCATACCGGTACTCCTCACGATCGCAACCGAGGCCCCACAACCTACCGGGCTACCGGACGCCGCTCCCGGCGTTGACGAACTCCTTGGCTGCATCCTGCAGGTTGACGTGGGACTTCACGGAGTACGTCTGCAACAGCGAGAGCGCCCGTGACACCTCAAACCCGTACCGGTACCTCATCACTCCCTGGGCCATGCTGACCAGGCTTTGGGCGGCCATCGTCGTCTCGAAGCCGGTCCCCCTGCCAGCAGCCTGGATCGCGTCCAGAACCTCCACCGCGTACGGCCGGAGACGTCCACGCAGGAGTCTGTACCTCACCATGGTGGGAACGCACGGAAGCTCCGGCGTAGTCGCAGCCCTCGACGCTCTCAACAGCACCCTTGACCGCCCGTCGGAGGATCTGGGCGCCCGAGAACTCGCTGGACAGCTCTCGGCCGATCAGGTCTTCGCGTTCCCGGCGCGTGCGGTTGACTGCACGCATCTCCCCAACGCCTCCCGACACACGACTGGAGTTCTCGCGGATGGAGCGAGGACATGAGCCCCTTTCCACCCCATTTTACGGCAAATAGCNNAAAGATACCTACGCGAAATACCCCATACCCCCCGCTGGGTTCGACGTTCACTGGGAGGTGGACGGACATGACATACGCGCAATACGAAGCCGCTCGCAAGACGATCGCAACCCGATACATTCGAAGTGATCGGAAGAGGATCAAAGTCACCATCCCCCGATCCCCGCAGGACAAGAACAAGGGCTGACGGACTCTCACGAGCCCGTGATCCGTACGACTATGGTGCGGTGATGGCCGACCTCCTGCTCAACCCGACGACCTTCGACCCCACCGACCTCGACCCCGAGGCGCGACGCCTCTTGCGGGCGACGATCGAGTGGTTCGAGGCACGCGGCAAGACCGAGCTGAAACGGGTCCACCACGAGCGCGAGTGGTACGCCGACTTCCTGGACTTCATGGCGTCGGAGAATGCCTTCGCAACCCTCCTCACGCCGGAATCGCAGGGTGGTCGTTGGGACACCGCACGCATCTGCGCCTTCGGCGAGCTGCTGGCGTTCTACGGCCTCGGCTACTGGTACGCCTGGCAGGTCACCATCCTCGGGCTCGGCCCGGTCTGGCAGAGCGAAAACGAGCAGGCAAAGGCCCGCGCTGCACAGATCCTGCGAGAGGGCGGCGTGTTCGCGTTCGGGTTGTCCGAGAGGGCGCACGGCGCCGACATCTACACCACCGACATGGTTCTGACGCCCGACGGCAACGGAGACTTTCGCGCCAACGGCACCAAGTACTACATCGGCAACGGCAACGTGGCCGGCATGGTCTCGGTCTTCGGCCGCAGGGCGGACGTGGACGGCCCGGAGGGCTACCTCTTCTTCGCCGCGGACAGCACGCACCCGTCGTACGAGCTGGTCCAGAACGTGGTGTCGTCGCAGATGTACGTCAGCGAGTTCAGCCTCCACGACTACCCCGTCAGCGCTTCGGACATCCTGCACACCGGGCCGGCAGCCTTCGACGCCGCGCTCAACACCGTCAACATCGGCAAGTTCAACCTCGGTTTCGCCTCCATCGGGATCTGCGAGCACGCCTTCTACGAAGCCGTCACGCACGCTGACAACCGCATCCTCTATGGAAAGCGGGTCACCGACTTCCCGCATGTGCGGCAGGGGCTGACCGACGCCTACGCCCGACTGACGGCCATGAAGCTGTTCGGCGAAAGGGCGATCGACTACGTCCGCTCAGCCTCACCGGACGACCGGCGCTACCTGCTGTTCAACCCGGTCACGAAGATGAAGGTGACGACCGAGGGCGAGCGGGTCATCGACGCGCTCTGGGACGTGGTGGCTGCCAAGGGCTTCGAGAAAGACACCTACTTCGAGCAGGCGGCGATGGACATCCGCGCGCTCCCCAAGCTCGAGGGCACCGTGCACGTCAACATGGCCCTGGTGCTGAAGTTCCTGCCCAGCTATCTGTTGCAGCCGACGACACTCCCCGACGTGCCGAGGCGGCGCGACGCAGCCGACGACGCCTTCCTGTTCCACCAGGGACCTGCCCGGGGTCTCGCAAAGATCCGGTTCGCGGACTGGCGCGCGCCATACGACGAGTTCGCGGACGTCCCCAACGTCGCCATCTTCCGCGAGCAGGCCGAAGGCCTTGTCGACCTCGTCACGAACGCCGGACCCGACGCGGACCAGGCGAAGGACCTGGACCTGCTCCTCGCGCTCGGCGAGCTGTTCACGCTGGTCGTCTACGGCCAGCTGATCCTCGAGCAGGCCTCGCTGACCCGTCTGGACCGTGACTCGCCGGACCAGACGTACCTGGTGGACCAGATCTTCGACGTGCTCGTTCGTGACTTCTCGGCCTACGCCGTGGACCTGCACGGAAAGGCCTCATCGACCAAGGCGCAGCAGCAGTGGGCGCTGGAGCACATCCGCAAACCGGCCGCCGGCACAGGCAGCTACGACAGGGTCTGGCAGCAGGTTCGCCACCTGGCCGGCAGCTACGAGATGCGCCCCTGAAGCGAGGGTCCTTTCGTGGTCAGCGCTGGCTCATCATCTTGTATTTGCGTTCGGTGGGTCCGACAT
>PKWT01000146.1:0-2446 GCA_003132125.1 Micrococcales bacterium
ACACCGACACCGAGGCGGCGGGGCTGTGCGCCTTCGTTGATGCCTCTCCCTCACCGTTCCACGCCTGCGCCGAGGCGGGGCGGATGCTCGAGGCTGTCGGCTTCAGCCTCATCGTCGAGACTGACGCGTTCCCGACCGAGCCCGGCCGCCACTACCTGATCCGTGGCGGCGCGCTGATCGCCTGGAGCACCGAGGCGGCAGGCGGCCCGACCACCCCGTTCCGCGTGGTCGGTGCCCACACTGATAGTCCCAACCTGCGGATCAAGCCACAGCCCGACCTGTCCCGCGCGGGTTGGCAGCTGCTCGGCGTCGAGCTCTACGGCGGGCTGCTGCTCAACTCCTGGCTCGACCGTGACCTGGGCCTGTCGGGGCGGGTCGCGGTCCGTGGCAGCGCTGGGGTCGAGACCCGGTTGCTCACCATCAACGAGCCGGTATTGCGGGTGGCCCAGCTCGCCGTTCACCTCGACCGAGGTGTCAACGAGGGTCTGGCGCTCAACCCCCAAGAACACCTGACGCCGCTGTGGGGAGTCGGCACCGAGCCCGGTGACTTCCGCGGCTACCTCGCAACCGCGGTCGGCGTGGATGTTGCCGACGTCCTGTCCTGGGACGTGATGACCCACGACCTGGCGCCGTCGCGCCGCATCGGCCGGGACCGCGACCTGGTCTCCGCGCCGAGACTGGACAACCTGGCGACGAGCCATGCCGGTGTGCGCGCGCTGATCGATGCCGTCGATGGCCCCGTTCGGGCATCGGCCTCGTCGTCGATACCCGTGCTTGTCCTGTTCGACCACGAGGAGGCCGGCAGCCAGTCCGAGCGCGGCGCTATGTCGACCCTGCTCCCCTCGGTGCTCGAACGCATCGTGACCTCGGCCGGAGGCGGTCGGGAGGACTTCCATCGTTCCCTCGCCGGGACTGTCATCGCGTCGGGCGACATGGCCCACGCCACCCACCCGAACTACCCCGAGAAGCACGAGCCGCAGCACCAGATCGCGATCAACGGCGGCCCGGTGCTCAAGACGAACGTCAAGCTTCGTTACGCGACCGACGCCGTGGGCGCTGCGGCGTTCATCATGGCGTGTGAACAGGCCGGCGTCCCGGTTCAGCACTTTGTGTCACGGAACGACCTGCCCTGCGGCTCGACCGTCGGTCCGATGACGGCCGCGCTCACCGGTGCCACGACCGTGGACTTCGGGGCGCCGATGCTGTCGATGCACTCCGCCCGCGAGCTGTGTGGCGCCAAGGACCCCGCAATGTATGCCGGTGCCCTCGCCGCCTTCCTTGCCCCCTCTATCGCCTAGACCAAACCGCCTGGACTCACCATCGCCCTGCCCCCTCCATCGCCCAGACCAACGGGGCGGGCGAGGATGGATCAGGGAGCCTGAAAGTGTGACCTGGGGAACACCGAGTATGACCTGGGGAACATCATGGGTCAGGTAGGTCGGTTGCTGGTCTAACCTGCGAGCACTCTCTCGCGCCATCCCCCCGGAGGTTTTGCCGTGTCCAAGCTCGTGTATGACTTCGCCGAAGGCCACAAGGATCTCAAGGACCTGCTCGGAGGCAAAGGGGCGAATCTCGCGGAGATGACTCGTATGGGGCTGCCCGTGCCTCCGGGATTCATCATCACGACGGATGCCTGCAAGGTCTACCTCGCCAGTGGCACCCAGCCGGCCGCGATGGAGGCGGAGGTCAGCGCGCACCTCGTCGCGCTCGAGGTGGCCATGGGCAAGACGCTCGGCCAGTCTGACGACCCGCTTCTTGTGTCTGTGCGATCAGGTGCGAAGTTCTCGATGCCCGGGATGATGGACACGGTCCTGAACATCGGGCTCAACGACGAGTCGGTCCTGGGTCTGGCCAAGCAGGCCAACAACGAGCGGTTCGCGTTCGACTCCTACCGTCGGTTGATCCAGATGTTCGGCAAGACGGTGATGGGCGTCGAGGGCGAGCTGTTCGAGGACGCGCTCGATCATCTGAAACATGGCAAAGGTCCCTCAGCCACGGACCTCGACCTGGACGCCGATGACCTCCAGGCACTGGTCGAGACCTACAAGACGATCGTTCGCGAACACGCGGGCAGGGAGTTCCCGCAGCAGCCGCGCGAGCAGATGGACCTTGCTGTCCGGGCTGTCTTCGACTCGTGGAACGCCGATCGTGCCGTCCTCTATCGCCGTCAGGAGCGCATCCCCTCCGACCTGGGCACCGCGGTCAACATCTGCTCGATGGTGTTCGGCAACGTGTCGTCCGACTCGGGCACCGGCGTGGCGTTCACGCGCGACCCCGCCTCTGGGGCCAAGGGCGTGTACGGCGACTACCTGCAGAACGCCCAGGGTGAGGACGTTGTCGCCGGGATTCGCAACACGTTGTCCCTGGCCGACCTCGAGGGCCTGGACAAGAAGTCGTACGACGAGCTCATGGCGATCATGGGGCAGCTCGAGGAGCACTACCGCGA
>PKWT01000146.1:2568-3146 GCA_003132125.1 Micrococcales bacterium
TTCGACTCCTATACAGCGGTCAAGTGGTCGCGCTCGGGTGAGAAGGTCATCCTCGTCCGGCGCGAGACAAACCCTGACGACCTCAACGGCATGATCGCCGCTGAAGGCATCCTGACCAGCCGCGGTGGCAAGACCTCACACGCCGCCGTGGTCGCCCGCGGCATGGGAAAGACCTGCGTGTGTGGCGCGGAGGAGCTCACCGTCGACACCAAGGGCCGACAGTTCTCGACCAAGGATGGCCGGGTCTTCGAAGAGGGCACCGTCATCTCGATCGACGGCACGTCGGGCGAGGTGTTTCTCGGCGAGGTTCCGGTCGTCGAGTCGCCGGCGGTCTGCTACTTCGACGGCACCGTCGACGCCGAGGCGGCGGACGCGGACGAGCTCGTCAAGGCCGTGCACCGGATCATGCGCATCGCCGATGGCTGCCGCCGGATGTCGGTGCGCGCCAACGCGGACACCCCGGAGGACGCGGCTCGGGCGCGTCGCTTCGGAGCTCAGGGCATTGGCCTGTGCCGGACCGAGCACATGTTCCTCGGCGACCGGCGCCCGATGGTCGAGGCGCTGATCCTTGCCGATAC
>PKWT01000452.1 GCA_003132125.1 Micrococcales bacterium
CTAAGACGCAGGCGGCCGTCATCGGCGAAACGCTAGCTCATGCTGAATTGTGGACGTCTTCCTGGTTATGCTCCGGCGCTACTGACAGTCGGGCGGGCATGCGGGTTCCGACCGCTCTCGAGCTCTGCCACCAAGGCGACTCGCTGCGATGTCTCGGCGGTAACTGCTACTTGAAAGGTGTGTATCTTTCGAGCGGCACCAGTATCAGCATTTGCATGAACTGATGCATGAGTGGGTGGATTATGAATCCATAAGAATGACCGGCCGTGATGTGCATGTCGTCCAGTGCGACGTTGAGGCCGGAGGGATTCGACGAAAGGGCAAACCCGCTGCAAGGCGGGGACGCAAAGCCACGGGACCCACGCGGTCAGCCGAGCTACCGAACGATAGGGGAACGTGCATGTTCAGAACACAAGCGCTGGCGGTCACCGCGCGACTGTCCCCATTGCGTGTTCGGGTGTGGATGCGGGTTCGCCGGCCTGAGGGGATTGTCGAGGGGACGCGTTGGCTGTTCGTCATGCTGGTCCTGGCGTCCCTTCTGCTGGCGCTGCCTGCGCCGCTCGCCGATGGCCACAGCACGATGCGGCTGGTTGGCGTGGCCGGTGCGGTGGTGCTCGGGCTGTCCGTGTGCGCGGGATACCTACGGCGAAGCGCGCCGCTGGCGATGGACCTGGTGGACGCGGTGGCCCTGTTGGCTTTCGCCTTGGCCTCCCCTGAGCCGACCGCTGCCTTCTCAGTGGTGTTCGCTGCGCTGTGGTTCCGTTCTCTCTACGGTTCGGGCCGCCGCGCCGTGCTGCGGTGCAGCCTGTACGCGGGCGCGGTCGGCGCCAGCCTCCCGTTGTGGCCCTACGTGCCCGGGCACACCGGGGGCGTAGCGCTCGGCCCGCTGGTCGGTGTCTTTCCGACCATGTTCCTGACCGTCGTCGTGGGGCGACGCCTCGCCGGGAGTCTGTGGGCCAGGGAACAGGGGGCACACCTGGACGCGGTGCACTCGTCGGCGGGCTCACAGCTGTTGGGTGTCACCGACGAGCTGGAGATCCGCAAGATCGCTTGGGCGGCGTATGCCCGGGTCTGCGCCGCCGTGCCGGGGTTGCGAGTGTTGAAGGTGGTCACCGACGGTGCGGCGCTACGCGTGGATGGGGCGACCGGCGGGTTCGCCGGCGTCCCGGCGACGCTGCCCGCAACCGTCCTGTCGGTGTTTGGCGGCGACGGCGGAACGGGCCGCCAGACGGTCCATAGGCGCGTGGAGCTGGACGCCGCAGCCGGCGCCCCGTGCTCCTGGGCGTGCATACCGCTGCCCGACATACAAGACGGACAGGGGTCATCCTGGCTGCTCCTCGGCTCGCCGGGGAGCGTGTCCGCCGAGGCGGTCGTTGCCGTCGCCAGCTTGGCGAACCAGGTAGCACTGGCGCTGCGCAACAGTGAAGTGCACCATGAGTTGTCGGTGCAGGCCACGCTCGACAGCCTCACGGGTCTGGTTAACCGGATGTCCTTCAACGCCGCGCTATCGACGGCGGTCGCGGCGACGGCTGCCGGTGAGACCAGCGTCCTGTTCGTCGACCTCGATGACTTCAAGGACGTCAATGACGTCTTCGGCCACGGCGCGGGTGACAACCTGCTCCGCGAGGTCGCAGCACGCCTGCGGGAGGCAACCCGTCCGCAGGACCTGTGCGCACGTCTTGGCGGGGACGAGTTCGCCGTGCTGCTGCGTGACACCGGCTGTGAGGCGGCCGCAAAGGTCGCGCAGCGGATCGTGGAGTTGGTCGCGGCTCCCGTGCAGGTCGGCGGCGCCGATGCGTACGTCGGTGCCAGTGTCGGCGTCGCGACAGCGACGAGCGTGACCGACCTCGAGCAGCTGATCCACCACGCCGACGTGGCGATGTACGCGGCGAAAGCCAACGGCAAGGGCAGGATTCAGATCTTCGAAACTGGTCTGCTGCGCGCCGACACGGCTCAGGTGTCGTTCGAGCGGCAGCTTGCGGCGGCGGCGAGGAATGGTGAGCTTGTCGTGCACTACCAGCCCATCCTGTCGCTGCCGGACCTGCGGTGCACGGCGGTGGAGGCCCTGGTGCGCTGGCAGCATCCGCAGCGGGGTCTGCTCTACCCGGACGCCTTCATCGAGATCGCGGAACGCACCGGCGCCATCCGCAGTATCGGCGCCCACGTGCTGCGGCGCGCCTGCGCCGACGCCGCCACCTGGCGGGACGACCATCCGAGCCTCCCGCTGGCCATCCACGTCAACATCTCCGCGCTGCAGCTCGATGACGAGCATTTCATCGACAGCGTGCTGCGCTGCCTCAGGGACTTCATCCTGCCCGCGAACCAGCTGGTGCTGGAGGTCACCGAGACGGTCGTGATCTCTTCGCCGGCAGCCATCAACCAGCTCAATGCCCTGGCCGCGCACGGCATTGTGATCGCCATCGACGACTTCGGGACCGGCTACTCGGCCCTGACGACGCTGCGATCCCTGCCCGTGCAGATCGTGAAGATCGACAAGTCGTTTGTCGCCGGCAGCACCGTAAATGCGGAGGACCTGGCCGTGACCGAGGCGGTCATCACCCTGGCGACCAAGATGGGTTTGCAGACCATCGCCGAAGGGGTCGAGACGCTCGACCAGCAGCGGCTCCTGGAAAGGATCGGGGCGGACGGCGTGCAGGGCTACCTCTACCTCCGGCCGACCACCGCGGAGAACTTCGGTACCTGGCTCAGCGGGCACCTCGCCGGGCTGACGGCCATCGAGCCGGCCACCGCAGCCGTTATCCCGTTCAGGGTGCGGCCCTCCGCCTGAGGTTTCGCGGCGCGGCGTCCAAGGGGGCGCCCCGCACAGCTCACGGCTGCGGTCGCTCCGGTCCGGTTGGGCACCTCGAGTCGACGCCGCAGCCGGCCACAGGGACCAGCCCCAGCCGCGTGGTCGAAAACCGTGTGCACGAGAGGTGCCGGCAGCCCCAGGCGCGCGGCGACCTGCACGGGCGTCCCGTCCCGCCCTTGCCCGCGCCGCGACGTCGGGATGCCGAATTGCCGGACAGCCCCGCTGGCTTGCAGTCGCTGGGGACGAGGGGGAGGGGACCCGCTTGGTCATTCTTGTCGCGAACTGGTCGGTCTCGTCCTTCGTGTTGTTGACCGCTATGGACCCATCGCTGCGGACGATGATCTCCAACTTGATGCTCTAGACGGGCGTCGGAGCGTCCTGCTTCAAGGCATTCATCTTGCTCTCCTCCAGGGAGACATTCGCTCCCTCTCTGGTCCAATTCAGCCGCTTCTGCTTGCTTCTGCCGGAATCTGCCTGAATCACCCCCGATCCTCGGCTGCTGACATCTCGCGTCACAGTTCAAACCCCGGCACCCTGGCTCGATCCGGTTACTGCCTTCCAGCGGCGAGGCTGGGGTGGCGGCGGGTGTTCACGCGCTGTGGAGGAGGGAGGGGTCCTCGCCCCCCAGCTTCGGGGTTCTTGTCGTCGGCGCTGACCCTGCGTGCCAGGGTGAGTTG
>PKWT01000227.1 GCA_003132125.1 Micrococcales bacterium
GATCCGCCTACGGACACCGAGACTGGGCTCCGATGCGTCAGGTCATCGTTCCCCATCTGCAACGTCCCGGCGAGTGAAGTGAACGCGTGGGGTCAACCCCAGATCGGGTCGTGGCGCTCAATACTGAGTGTCGTCCAGGCGCGCATGAGGTGAGCAGCTATATACCGTCGGCGGTGTCGGCGCCCCCCTTCGAGGCCCCATCTGTGATGGTCCCATCCCGGCTGGGCGGTATTGCTGCGGCTGCGGCTGCTGCCTCGCGGGCGAGGAAGGAGCCAAGTTCCGAGATGGTGGTCATGATGGGGGCCGGGAACACGACGGTGGTGTTCTTGTCCACACCGATCTCGACCAGGCTCTGCAGGTTACGTAACTGCAGCGCTAACGGGTGGGCCATCATGGTGTCCGAAGCGTCACCGAGGGCGGCCGCGGCCAGAGACTCTCCCTCGGCGTTGATGATCTTCGCCCGCTTCTCCCGCTCGGCCTCGGCCTGTCTGGCCATGGCACGTTTCATACTCTCGGGCAGTTGGATGTCTTTGAGCTCCACCAGGGTTACTTCCACCCCCCACTCGACGGTGCTGACGTCGAGGATTTCGCGGATGTCCAGGTTGATCCGGTCGGTTTCAGACAACGTCTCATCAAGGGTGTGCTGACCGACAACCTTGCGTAGCGTGGTCTGGGCGATCTGGTCGATGGCGGCGTTGACGTTTTCAATCGCGACGACCGACTTCTCCGCGTCGACCACGCGGAAGTAGGCGACTGCGGACACATCGACGCTGACGTTGTCCCGGGTGATAATGCCCTGGGACTGGATCGGCATCGTAACGATCCGCAACGACACCCGATGCAGGATGTCGACGAATGGGATGATCATCCGCAACCCAGGCTGACGCAAGCCCACCACCCGACCCAGCCGAAACAAAACGCCCAGCTCGTACTGCTTAACGATCCGCATCGCCAGCCCGAGTCCCACCAGGACGACGATCAGGACAATGATCAGAATGTTCATGAGATGCTCCGTTCAGATTGCGGCTGGAATTGTTCATCTCGGCTAATCCCAATACCGTTAAGTTAGGGTGGGACGCTGGTGTATTCGGGTTGCTGCTGGGGTTGTGGCCACCCGGCGTGGTGGGCGCGTTTGACGTGCCATTTGGGCATCTTGCGTTTGATGACGCGTGGCGCCGCCCGCTGTCGTCGTGCCGGGTTGAGGCGGGCGATCAGTCGGTGCAGGAAGGTCAGCCAGAGATGCTCCGTGCTGGCGCTGTGGTCAGGGGGGAAAAGCGCCCTGGTGCGCCACGGACTGGCGGGTGATCCGGAGCGCGGCGACGAAGCTGACCCGGTCCGGGTCGTGGCCGCAGTGCGTGGCGGCGTCGGTCATCAGGGTGCGGATGGCGTAGTGGCAGCACAGGTGTCCCCAGATCTCCTGCAGCACCAGGTCGGGGGACTTGGAGCGCAGCACGGTGCGGGGCCCGCGCTGGTGGGTCTTGAGCTCGTCGAAGGCGAGCTCGATCTCCCAGCGCTCGGCGTAGGCCGCGGCCAGCTCGGTGGCCGAGGCCTCTGCCGGATCCAGCATGGTGGTGAACAGCCGGTAGGACTCGGGGTTGTCGCGGCCGTCATCGACGGTGTAGTCGATCACCCGGACCGTGATCGGCTCGTCCTTCTGGTGACCGCTCGGGCGGATCAGGGCCAACCACGAGTCGTCCTCCAGGGTGCGCAGGTGCTCCGGGCGCAGTCCGGTCTTGACCCTCCACAACAGGTCCGCCCCGGTCCCGATCGCCTTACGCCACAGGCCAAAGGAGTAGAAGCCACGGTCGGCCAGCAGCAACATGCCCGGCTCCAGCCGGCCAATCAGCTCATCGGCCAGGGCAACCTCCGAACTGGTGTAAGCCCCGACGACGGCGTCGAAGATCGCGTGCGTGCCGCACTCGGCCAAAGCCACCAGCCGGGCCTGGGGGAACGCCGACTTCTCACCCTTGCTCACCCCCGGCCGGCCGAAGAACACCGCGTTCTCAGCGGTGTCTGCCACGTCCAGGCAGCTCCCGTCGATCGCCACCAGCCGACGACCCGCAAGCCACACCCCAGCCATCTCTGGTGTCCCGATCGGCTTGGCCACCCGGGCGAACAACGCCTCCAACGGCTTCGACCCCAGCCGGGCCCTGGCCTGGAAGATCGCCGACTTCGACGGCGCCGTGAAGCTCTCCGCCCAGCCCGAGGCCCACGACAATCCGTCGGTCAACTGGCTCAGCACGTCCTCGTAGGAACCCTCGGAGTACAGCCCCATCCCGATCGCGAAGTACGCCATCACCCGTGCCGGCAACGACCGGTGGCGCTGCTCGGTGCGGCCCGCGGCAGCGATCACCTCATCGACCAAACCCGGCGGGAACACCCGGGTCAGCACCCCCACCGACACCAGGTCGGACAACCGACGATCCGAAACCGGCTTCACCCATCCAGAACGAGGCATGCCACCAAACTACACCGTTGTAAGCCTAACTTAACGGTATTGCGGCTAATCCACCGCGGCCATGCCGGCCCATCGCACTGGGCCGGGAAGTGTAGCGATCACGGCTGATGCCCCGCCGGTTTGGCGGGTGCAGGCTCAGCGTAGGCGTCCGCGTTGATTGACCGAGTTGCGGGAACCCGAAGGCGTCGCGTCCCTCGTGCTTGGTTCTGTCCTTCGGACTGTGGTGGGTTGTTTCCACGGACCAGAAGTGTCCCCAGATTCTGATTTCCTCCGCTGGCCTGCTGGGCGGGCTCCGAATGCGGCCGAGGCTCGCTTCGATCTGTCTTGTGAATCATGAACTGCGTCGAGGCCAAAGTCAGCAAGGCAGACGCCGGAACAGCAGGTGCTGCCGACGACGACAAGAAGCGCATGTCTCGGCGGTGTGACCTTCGTCGAAGACAAGCGGCTGCGGGCCTGCGACGCTCTGGCGAGATTCGGCCCTGCGCCTTCCCCGATCTGGGCTGCGTGGCGAAACGATGTGCACGTGACCACGATTGCTGCCGAAACTCACTTTGGTGCCACGCGAAGTGGACTCGCTGATATGAATGCTCCGAGAACCGTCGGGTATCTGATTCGCCATCGGTCTACGGGACGATCAGGGCGGCGGTGATTAGCGTTCACGTGCTCCCCTGACCCTTCGTCAGTGAGCCATCTACCGCCGACGGCTCGTGACTGCCGTCTACGCACGCGCGGGCGCGGACACCCGGCTGTCGTGGCAGGTGTCGGCGCGACCATCAGCGTGATCTTGGGACAATCGCCTGCCTGCCGGTTCGCGCACCCGGATGGGTCGTAGGAGCCAAGGCGACTGGCCGGGAGCGGATAGATGCTCTGTGTTCACCTGGCGTCGATCTTCGTCCGCTCCGAGGATGGAACGATCCCCGATCGTCTCCGAGAGCACATCATCAGCGATGGCCGGAGGCCTGCTGGTCGGCTCCGATTGGGTTGTCCGGGAGTCGGCGTGCGGGTGGGCGAAGGGCCAGGAGGTCAGGGCGAGGGCAGCGAAGCTCAAGGGCGGGATGTAGTCGCCGGCGCCGCGCTACGCCATCGGGGCACTGCCTCTGTCGGTGGCGGGATAGCTGCCACGTGACACCCCTCGCGTGCGGTCGAGAGTTCAGGCGATCAGCCGGACGGCGTGAGCCGTCGCCAGCGCGAGGGCAAAGATTATGACAGCGACGTACCAGCGCCCGGTCAGCTTAGGGATACGCAACGGGCTGACCATGAGCCCGGCCAGCGCCACCCCGCCGGCGCTGAGGGCGACCCGGAAGGCGGCGGGGCCGAGCGGCCCATCGAGGAGCATCAAGGCTACGAAGGTGATGATGGCCAGATCGGTTGGCAAGCCGGTGTACGTACCCGAGGCTGCCTCGAGGCCGTGGACGTTGAAGTAACTGAGTCGCATTGCCGTGGCCGCAGCGAGCAGCACCGCCACCACCACGTACGCAACCCGGAAGTGGCCATAGGACAAGATCACAACGCCGAGGGCAGCCCCGGCCGACACCATGTCGGCCAGCGAGTCGAGGTTGGCCCCGAATGCACCCTGCTCGTCGGTGCGCCCCGGCGTCCGCTTGGCCACAGGGCCGTCGACCACGTCGAAGACGAAGGCGCCCACGAGGCTGATGGCGGCCCCCGCGTGCGCGCCCCGCACGGCCATCGTGATCGCCAGGATGCTGGCTGCGAGCCCGGTGAGGGTGAGCAGATTGGCAGCGTCTGCGAGGTGGGACACGATGGTCGGAGGCGGCGCAGCGGCGTCCCCTCGCGCATCAGCGACCGGTGATTCGCTCACGGCCGGTCCAGCCCGAGCTGGGACAGGGCGTCGATGAGCCGCTGGTTCTCGGCCGCCGTGCGCGACGCGATGCGAAGATAGCGATCAGCCTGGGGCATTGTCTTTGAGGCGCAGTCCTTGATCAGGATGCCGTGTTCGACGTACAGCCTTCGAGCCAGCGCCGGTCCCGTTAGACCAGGTGCGGTGATCTTACAAAACACGAAGTTGGCGTCGGGCCGCAAGGGAGCCAAGCCCGGCAGCTCGCGCAGCACACGGTAGAGCTCTTGGCTGGTGTCGCGTACCACCTCGCAACTGGCTGCGAACTCGCTCCGGTAGCGACCCACCTGGCGCAGGAAAGACTCCGCCATGCCGTTCAGGTTCCAGATGGGTAGATCAGCGCGAACGGTAGCTGCGAAGCGGCGGTCGGCGGTGAGGAGGTAGCCGATCCGCAGGCCGGCGATGCCGAACACCTTGCTCATGCTCTTGATGACGACCAGGTTGGGGTGGTTCTCGACATCGCCCTCGACGCTGGCTGTCCGCCCGGCGCGGGAGAACTCGATGAATGACTCGTCCACGATCAGCCGGCACCCGTGCTCCGCTAAGCGGCGCGCCAGTTGCAGGACTGCCTGACGGTCGATGGAGAGGGCCGTCGGGTTGTTGGGGGTGACGAGGACGGCCACGTTGGAGCCCGCCCGCCGAGCAGACTCGGCGAAGGCGTCCAGGTCGAGCTCGAAAGTCACGGGATCGAGTGCCACGCGGTCGATCTGCTCGGGCCGCAATACGTTCTCGTACTCGTTGAAGGAGGGGACAGGGATAGTCATCTTCTCGATGAGGTGCTGGCCCAGAACCTTAATCAGCTCAGCGGCCCCGTTGCCCACAACGATGCTCGCCGGGTCGGCTGCCGTCCATTGGGCGACGAGCCGGTCGAGCTCTAACTGCCCAACCGGGTAGTTGGCGACGATGTCAGGTACCTCATCGCGCAGATCGTTGAGCATGGCGGGCGGAGGGAAGTGCAAGTTGTACAGGTAGGAGTGGTCAACGACGCCGTAACGCCAGTACGAGCCATGCAGCGACTGGATGCGGTCGTACTGGCGTTCACGGCTTAGGAACATGAACTCGGCGATCTCGAGGTCGCGGTAATCGTCGACCTCGTACCACCGGCTGCTCGATACGTCGACCGCGACGAGGTCCGGTAACGAGCCGTCGGCCACGAGGGCGCGGAACACCGTCTCGTAGTAGGCCTGCACGTTGCCGCTATCCACTTGGCGGCACAGTTCGGGCAAGATTTTGGTGCGCAGCGCCTCGGCCCGCAGCAGATAGATGTTGACAGTCTTCTGAGCATCATCGCCGTTCAGGTGCCCGTCCAGTTCGGCGCCCAGGATGAAGGCGGTGACGAAGCCGTTGTCGTCGTGACGCACGACGGTGCCCGAGAAGTTGGCGTTGTTGGTGGCCACGGCCATACTGCTGCCGACCTGCTCGCACAAGCGCATCACGACATCGCTGTCGAAGAGGATGTCGCCCTCGAGCAGGAGGATGTCCTCGTCGCAGTATCGGCGGGCGTCCCACAGCGAGCGAATGTTGTTGGTCGTGTCGAACGACGGGGCATCGACGTACTCGATTTCGATCCCGGCGAAGTTGTGCCCTACCCTCCGGCGGACCTGGGCCGCTTCGTGGCCGACCACGATGATGGCTTCGGTCACCCCCGCGGAGGCAAGTGCTTGCAGCGAACGGAACAAGATCGGAACCCCGTTCACCTCGACGAGGCATTTGGGCACGTCGATGGTGAGGGGGTGCATGCGCTGGCCAAGGCCGGCGGCGAGGATGAGCGCGCGCCGTACGGGCAGCGGCCCCGGCGACAGATTCCCCAGGACCAGCCCCTGCGTGCCAACTCCTACCGTCTGCGTCACAGCAAGCCTCCAGGCCTTTCGATGGCCACGTGTCGTCCAATGCGCTGCCAGGTCACGGACCCTTTAGGAGCGGCTGAGGACGGTCAGCTCACAGCCGAAACGCGAGAAGGCCTCTCTCGACGACCCAGGGCGACGTTAGCATTTCTTGTGAACTTCAACCCTGTGTCCACGTGCCGAGGCGCTGTGACGCCAGGTCATCGGCGCTAGGTTGGCCTGTATGTCAGGCCATCGAGGTGATGAGCACCGCCTGGACTACGAGGTGGTACGCGCCTACTGGGAGGACGCGGCCCACGAGGCTGAATCGGCTTCCTACATGGCCCATGAGCAGGGCCTGCCCCCCGGTTGCGTCGAGCATCGCTTCGCGCTCGAGCGGGCGGTGGTCGACCGGTGGTTCGCCGGACTGGGACCCACGGCCTCGGTGCTCGACCTCGGATGCGGTGCCGGCGCGTGGACAGAGTTGTTCGCGCAACGCTACGGGCGAGTCGTCGGCGTGGACGCAAGCGTCGGCATGCTGGCCGCAGCCCGGCGGCGCCTGGCAGGACAGGGCAACGTCGAACTGGTGCGGGGCGATGCCCTGACCGTGGCCCTCGACGGCGAGTTCCAGGGCGTCCTGCTCGGAGGGCTGCTGATGTACCTCGATCGAGCCGACGCTGTGGCACTGCTCGTCCGCCTCGGCCAGCTGGCGCCGAGGGGCCGAATCATCCTGCGCGAATCGGGAGTTCGCGCGGGGGTAGAGGTACAGACAGGCACGTACCAAGTGGTGTACCGGTCACTGCAGGAGTACGAAGCCTTGGCTGCCGAGGCCGCCCTGCGCGTCGTTGCCGTCGAGCGCAACCGGGGCTACGCGCACATGGAGATCGCCGTTGCGCTGGTTAACTTGGCTCGACGCTGGCCGCCACTCGCCCGGCGTGATGCGACCGCAGTTGGCGGCCCACTGTGGCGCCTCCTGCGGGCCACTGCGCCCGTCACCCTCGACCTGGTCCCCCGAGCCATCGAAGCCTTCCGCCTCGACTGGCCCCATCTGACCAACCACTTCCTTCTCCTCGAGGCCCGTGACTGACGGCCAGCGGCTGGTCTGGGTTCCGCGTTCGCGCCCACCGAACACGTCAGCGGCTGGCCAATAGAAGTTCTTGACACTGAGACCGGCCACCGGGCTGACCCACAAACCAGCTGCCGCACACCGCCGGCCTTCGAACGATCCGTCGGCCGTCTCCGACCATCACCGACCCGTTGGCAACTGACTAATAAGAGCTTGCCCTCCACCCCGAGCAGCCCATCCCTGTCTTGTCCGCAACCCCCCGGCGCATCCGCCCTCACATAGCCGCGTTCCGCGCCCGCGCAGGTGCCGATGTCGGAAAACTCGGCAGTCACGTCGATATGCGAACGGTCGCATGATCTTGTGCTTCCCGACTTGTGCTTCCCGAGCAAACGCGCTGCTCCCGGATCAGCCAGCAGCCAATCGCGGCAACATCACGCTGCCCTCCCTGCCAGGACGACAGCCGCGCGATCCGTCATGAACACGATTGGTCCAATCGCGCCGCGCTGGGTTCGTTCTTGTTCGGTGAG
>PKWT01000140.1:0-1566 GCA_003132125.1 Micrococcales bacterium
CTTGCCCCCGACGACATCATCACCACGGCCTACGTCCAGCAGAACGTCTTCGACCCGGCTGACTCGGGCCCCGCCGGGTTCGAACGGGTCTGGCGGGAGTGGCTGACGTTCGCCCGGGTGACGGTGCTGAGAGACATCCCGACGACGGCCAACCACAACGGTCCGCAGTGCCTGGCCGTCAACGCCGACAAGCAGCTGGCGTGCTCCAACCCGCGTTCCAAGGTCCTCATCGACGACGACATGATGCGGGCGGCTAGGACGATGCGCCACGAGGTCAGACTGGTTGATCTCAGCGACTACTTCTGCGACGACAGTCGCTGCTACGCCGTGATCGGCGGGGCGAGCGTCTACTACGACTACGACCACATGAGCCTGCAGTTCAGCGCCAGCCTGGCCTCGCCGCTGCTGCGGCAGCTGCCCGCACCCTGACCCGTATCGGCAGCACCGTTGCGGTCTCGTCCCCGTCGGCAGGGTCGCGATCGTTGGCATGTGTGAATTACACGTTTGTAGTTCAATCACAGGGCTGCGCTGGGATGCGACACTCGGGATAATTGTTAACCACTGGGGTTATTGGTGCTGAAGTGACGGATGAGGAGAAACAGCAGATGGCCGTTCGGGCGCGCCTGGTCACGTTGAGCGGTGCTGCGCTGGCGCTGCCCCTGATGGCGATCGGCCTGGCCTCGACCGCCCGGGCCGACACGACTCCCGTGGCACCGGTTCGTCCCCCCGCTCCGGCAAAGCTGCCGGTGGTCCCTGTGGCGCCGACGAAGGCTCTTCCCGTGGCCCTCGACATGCGGACGCCATACGAAGCGCAGGTGTCGTGCGACCCGCATGACAAGCCCGGGGTGTCCGCTTTCGCCGCCCTGATGAAGGCCAACTACAAGACCGGGACAACCGGTATCAGCCGCAACTGCGACGCTGCCGTCAGCGAGCACTACGACGGCCGGGCGCTGGACTGGATGCTCAGCGCGAAGGACCCGCAGCAGAAGGCCGTGGCCGACTCCGTGGTGGCCTGGCTCAGCGCTGACAGCGGCGCCATGGCCCGCCGGTTCGGGATCAGCTACATCATCTGGAACACCAAGATGTGGCGCGAGTATGCGCCGGAGCGGGGATGGGCGGCATACACCGGGTCCGTCCCGCACACCGACCACATCCACTTCAGCTTCTCCTGGGATGGGGCCATGGCACGGACGTCGTGGTGGACCGGAGTGGCGACCACGTCCGTCGATCTGGGCCCCTGCCGGGTGTATGCCGGCCAGTACGCGCCGTTGTACACGCTGGCTCGTAGGGCTGCCTGCCCCACAAACCTTCCCGTGGCCCCGGTCTCGCCGTACCCGGTGTACGTCCTGGGTCAGCGGAATGCCCAGATCGCGGTCGCCCAGAGGGCCCTGGGAGTGCTCGCCGATGAGCAGTTCGGGCCGGTGACCTTCGCCGCCCTGGTCGCCTGGCAGACCACAGCCGGAGTCCCCATCACCGGGGTCATGGACAAGGCAACCTGGGCCAAGCTGGTCCCGACCCCACCGGCACCTGTGACACCCTCCCCTGTCATACCGCCTCCTGTCACGA
>PKWT01000140.1:1585-2624 GCA_003132125.1 Micrococcales bacterium
CGCCGGCGCCCGTGGCATCGACCCGGTACACGGCCTACAAGAAGGTGGTCCTGCGGCAGGGATCGAAGGGATCGGCCGTTGTCGCTCTACAGCGCGCGCTCAAGGTCACGCCCGACGGTGACTTCGGGCCCAGGACCAGATCCGCGTTGGTGACATTCCAGAGGCTGCAACGCATTTCGCCCAACGGCGTGGCCGATCGCATGGTGTGGGACCGGCTCGAGCGGCTGGACCACCCGCTGGTGGGCTACCGCGGCCTCACCCTGAAACTGGGTTCCAAAGGCGTAGCAGTGGTCGCCCTGCAACGTGCGTTACGAGTGGCTCCGGACGGCGCCTTCGGGCCTCGCACCCAGGCTGCGGTCAAGGCTGTCCAGTCCCGCTCAAAGCTGGCGTCGACCGGCGTGGTCCGCGGCGTCACCTGGGACGCGATCGAGAGTCAGATACGGCGTTAGTGCGGGCTGGTTGCGACTGCGTCTGCTTCTGCGGCTGCTGACAAGCGTCGGTGGCCCGGATGCGTCTCAGGGCAACGTGAGCGTGACCCCTTCGGAGGCGAGCCGCTCCGGCCGGGCCTCGCTCTCGGCATGCTGCCCGCGGCGAGCCAGCACGACCGACCCGTCGACCGCCCACGCCGCGATCGTGGACTCGAGCACGTCGGCCAGGTCACCGGACAGGCTCACCCGGGCACCTGTCGGCCAGTCTCGTTGTGGCACAACACTTTTGTATGCCGTGTGCCCACGTCCGCTGATCAACGCCACGTCGTCGGGGGTTGGGTCGGCCCGCGCGGAGAACTGGTCGCCGTAGGTTGCCAGCTCTCGCGCCTCATCCATCACGCCGGCCGGAACAGGGCCCGGGTGGACGCGAGCGAGCGCGGCCAGCGTGACGAGCAGGACGTCGGCCGGCGGCTGGTCGAGCGTGGCAGCCAGGTCGGGGTCGTCACAGATCAGGAGGTCCGGCGTGCCGTCTCCGGCGCAGTCCACGGTCCCCCCGATCGACCACACGGCGAAGGCCCAGTAGAGCGCGCGCCAGTGGGGAGGAAGGGCCA
>PKWT01000429.1:0-1749 GCA_003132125.1 Micrococcales bacterium
GCACCGCTCATGGCAACCAGGTTGTTCTGGACACTGGCGGCGGGCTCGAACACGGCGAGCGCCGCGATGCCCTGGACGGCCGATCGCGACCGGACAACGTGAACCTCGATGCCCGCGTCGGCGGCTACCGAGGCAGCCACCTCAGCCGCCAGCAGGGTGTCGGCGTCGTTGGGCAGCACGAGCACGCACCGCGAGCCGGCTGAGCGAATGGCATCGAGCACCTGGCCGGCGGAGGCACGCAAACCCGGTCCGTGGAACACCGCCACCGCGCCGGCTGTATGGAACAGGGTGGCCAGGCCTTCGCCGGCCGCGCAGGCCACGACCGCGACCGAGCCGGGTGTTGAGGGCATCGTCCTCATCCGCCGCAGGTCCCCGAAGTGTGTGACCGCGATCCGATGGGGTCGTCCCGCCTCGATGCCGGCCTCGATGGCCGCACCAACGTCGTCGACATGCACGTGCACGTTCCAGAGGTCCTCACCCCCGACGACCAGGACCGAGTCGCCGATGGCATCCAGCCGCTCACGGAGTCCGGACACTGCGGCATCGGAGCTGTCCGAGAGCAGATACATGACCTCGTATGCTGGCCCGCCCCAGTCAGGCTGGCCGTGGTCACCCGGACGGTGCCCAGCCGGTCCGGGGTGAGCCGCAGAACCGGGAGCATCGGACGTTGTGAACGCCGTTTGCTCCCGTCGCGGGTCGGACGCCAGCTCGCCGGCGATGACACGCTCGAGAGCCTCCAGCACCAGCACGTAGCCCATCCCTCCGGCATCAACGACGCCGGCACGGGCCAGGCTTGGCAGCTGGGCGGTGGTGTCGGCCAGCGCCACTCTTGCCGCAGCCAGCGAGGCATGCGCGACGGCATACAGGTCGGCGCCTGTTGCCGCGGCCAGCTCGGCGGCGCTGGCAGCGGCGGCGGCCACGGTGAGGATCGTGCCTTCGACCGGTCGGCTCACGCCTGCGTAGGCACGGTCGCTGGCCCGGCGCACGGCCACTGCCAGGGTCGGCCCGTCGATGCCGTCCACGCCGTCACCACCCGTCGTCGCCTCCGCGATGACCTCGCTCAGTCCGCGGACCAGCTGGCTGAGAATGACGCCTGAGTTCCCACGGGCGGCGAGCAAGGTGGCTCGCGCCAGAGCGGCGGCGTCACCGGCGAGGGTCGATGCCGCTGCTGCGTCCGAGCCCAGAGGCGCCTCCCGCGCGGCCTCGAGCGCGGAGTCGAGCGTCATGTAGAGGTTCGTGCCGGTGTCGCCGTCGGGAACCGGGAAGACGTTGACATCGTCGATCTCTGCGCGGTGTGCAGCGAAGGCAGCACGCGTGGCCATCGCCCAGCGCCGGGCCGAACGGGCGTCAAGACGCTCCAGCCGACTGCTTTCCCCGCCCACGCGCACCACCTCTCCTGTCTGCCGAGAGGCTAGCGCCCGCGCGCCGTGAACCACGCATGTTCGCCCACGTGCCCGACTCGCCCATTTTGGCGCAGACCACTGACTCGGCTACTCTTTACCGGTTCCCCGTGGTTGGTGCGTTCTCTCTGTAGGTGTGCGTTGTCTGCCTGCCTCGGGGGCCTCGATCTGTCCATGGCAATACGCTGTGCATGGAACAAACACCAGCACCCCATCGAACTCAGGAGAAACCCGTGGCTGCCAACTGCGACGTCTGCGGCAAGGGACCGGGCTTCGGTCACAGCATCTCGCACTCACACCGTCGCACCAAGCGTCGCTGGAACCCCAACATCCAGCGCATCAAGGCTCT
>PKWT01000429.1:1814-8954 GCA_003132125.1 Micrococcales bacterium
TTCAGCCTCGGAAGTGATCCCAGCCACGCCCGTCCACGGGCTCACCGCGCAGTCGCACTCCAGAGCCGGCCACCACCTGGCCGATCTTTCGCCAACCGTCGGGCAACCCGACCAGCGGCGGAAAACACGCGAGCAGCGAGTGCTCCTCACCGCCCTCGACCACGCTGCGCCACGCGTCATCCGCCCCCACCACCTTCTGCAGCGGCGCCACATCACCGGCAAGCTGCAGATCGTCGAGCTCGATCCTGACCCCGCTGGCCCTGGCCAACCGTCCGGCGTCGCGGCCCAGTCCGTCGCTGATGTCAAGCATGGCCGTGGCCCCCGCCCGCGCCGCCACGGGTCCCTGCTCGTACGGCGGCCGCGGACGTCGGTGGTAGTCCACCAGCTCCGGTGCGCGCTCGATCTCACCGCGCTGCAGCAGCAACAAGCCCGTGGCGGAGTGACCCAAGGTGCCACACACGGCGAGGACGTCACCGACCTGCGCGCCAGAACGGCATACGGGCTGGCGACCTTCACAGTCCCCCAGTGCCGTCACCGACACCACGAGCACCCCGTCGGGGGCCGATGAGAGGTCACCGCCCAACACCGGCACGCCAGCCTCTCGAGCTGATCGGGCCAAACCCACGGTGAAGTCCCGGACCCATGCAAGTGATGTCAGGGGATCCGCGACCAGAGTCACCAGAAGACCGCTGGGCACACCTCCCATGGCTGCGATATCAGCAAGGTTCTGAGCCACCGTCTTGGCGCCCACGTCCGCTCCGGTCGACCACTCGTCAAGCCAGTCGCGACCCCGAACCATGGCATCTGTCGTGACGAGCACCGACCCGTGCGAAGCGCGCAGCAACGCGGTGTCATCGCCGGGCCCGAGCAGGACCCCGGGTCCGCCGGGCAGCAGGGGGAAGATCGTCGCCAGTAACTCGTCCTCGCCGAGGTCGGCGAGCGTCGGCCCCGCGGGTTCTGGGTGTTCGACCAACATATGACCTCCCCGGTGGGACGAACGGTGCGTTTGCACGGTAGCGTCTGCAGAACCGGATCCATACATCGTTCCGGTTCTGTGAATATCGTTCATCTCGGGGCTAGCCGCTCCGATCTCGTTCTCTTGGAGGCGTCGTGGTGGTCCAGGCCTACGTCCTGATTCAGTCCGAAGTTGGCAAAGCGGCACTGGTCGCCGAGGCGATCGGGAAGATTGCCGGCGTCACCATGGCCGAGGACGTGACCGGCCCTTACGACGTCATTGCCCGCGTCGAGGCCCGAACAGTTGATGAGCTCGGCAAGCTGGTCATCGCCAAGATCCAGGACGTCGCCGGCATCACCCGCACGCTGACCTGCACGGTCGTGCACGTCTGAGCGCAGGCACCGAGGTGCTGCCCGTTCGGGTCGGCGCGGCTCTCCTCATCCTCGGGGGTCTGGCCGCATGCTCGGCTTCCATAGATGTCGCGACGCCAGCCGATGCTGGGTCCGCAGCCTGTCGTTCGGCTTCGGATCAATGGCCCAAGACCGTGGGTGGGCAGTCGCTCCGGACGACGTCATCCCCATCCGATGCCGTGCGTGCCTGGGGAGATCCTGCGATCATCGCCCGTTGTGGGGTGGCCCCCATCGGCCCCACCACAGATCAGTGCCTGTCGGTGAGCGGCGTCGACTGGGTTGCACATCAGCTCACTGACGGCGTGCGTTTCACAACGTATGGCCGGTCACCGGCGATCGAGGTTCTCGTGCCCAGCGACTACAAGCCCGAACCCTTGTTGCTGCCCGCATTCGGCGCGGCGGCGGCGGCCATCCCCCAGGGCGAACACCGCTGCCAGTAGGACCGCGGCCGAACACCGCGGATCGCGCGTTTCCGGGCCGTCCTCCACGCAGGACGCGCGATCCGGGGGGTTCGGACGGAACGCGGAAGATCAGCGAAGGCCGGTACGTCGCGCCAGGGCCAGCTGGATCAGCTCGTCGATCAGCTCGGGATAACCCAACCCGGAGGCCGCCCACATCCTGGGGTACATCGACAGCGGGGTGAAGCCGGGCATGGTGTTGATCTCGTTGAGGATCACGTCGCCATGCTCTGTGTAGAAGCAGTCCACCCTGGCCAGTCCCTCACAGCCGGCAGCCTCGAACGCAGCCGCAGCAATCTGCCGTATCTCGTCCGCCACGCCATCCGGCAACCGCGCAGGGCAGGAGAGCCGGACGTCAGACTCCGCGAGGTACTTGGCCTCGAAGTCGTAGAACTCGTGACCCTTGACGATCTCGATCTCACCGACCTCGCTCGTCCGCACAGCGGCGCCACCACGGCCTTCCAGGACGGCGCACTCGATCTCTCTGCCAGTGATGCCAGCCTCGACGATGATCTTGGGGTCATACTCACGTGCGAACTCGATGGCTGCCCGCAGGCCCGCCGGCGACGACACCTTGGTGATGCCCATGCTCGATCCGGCTCGAGCGGGCTTGACGAAGACGGGCCAGTCGAGTGAAGCCACGGCATCCATCGACGCCACCGGATCACGCTGCCACTCACGGTCCGTGATCACGACGTACGGGCCGATCGGAAGACCGTGCCCAGCGAAGACAACCTTCATATAGTGCTTGTCCATCATCACGGCGGACGCGAGCACACCGGACCCGACGTAGCGGATGTCGGCCAGCTCCAGGAGACCCTGGATCGTGCCGTCCTCGCCGAATGGACCGTGCAACAACGGAAACACCACATCAACCTCGGCCAGGGCCCGGGGTGGCGCTCCTGGCTCCAGGACGCTGAGCGACCGCTCTGTCGTGCTCTGCGGCATCATCACCCCGGCGCCTGAGCCGTCGACCTCCGGGACGTGCCCGGCCGACAGCTCGAGCGCGCCGGTATCACCAGACGCCAGGACCCACCGACCGTCTTTGGCGATGCCGATGGGCAGGACGTCGTAGACGTCACGGTCGATCGCCTGCATGACCCCGGCTGCCGTGGCGCAGGAAACAGCGTGTTCGGAGGAACGGCCGCCGAAGACGATGGCCACGGTCGGCTTGCGCCTGGGCGCATCCGTGGGCTCGCGCATCGGCACGTCGTTGGGCAGTGGGCTGGAACTGTCGGTTTCGCTCATCGCCTGTGACCTTAAGCCCGACACCCGACCGACCGCGAATACGGTGCGCTGTTGGCCCTAGGCTTGGGCGCGTGGACGCGAATCACGAAGGCCTTGCCCCCGCATCGATCCTGGTCGCGGCCGGCCGGCAACCGCGCGTTCCGGGAGCGGGTGTCAATGCCCCTCTCGAGCTCTCCTCGACCTACATCGCCGATGGTCCGGTCAACTACGCCCGTGGGGGCAACCCGACGTGGACAGCGTTCGAGGAGGTCCTGGGCGCGCTCGAGGGCGGATCAGCACTGGTCTTCTCCTCCGGCATGGCCGCCATCGCGGCGGCGCTGTCCCTGGCCTCGGGGGGCTCGGTGATCGTTGCTCCGACCCATGCCTACAGCGGCACCGGCTTGATCCTGAACTCCCTTGAGAAAGCCAGGCGGGTGATCGTCCGGCGCGTCGACATCAGCGACACGGCTGCTGTGATCGCGGCATTGGAGGGTGCCAACCTGCTTTGGGCCGAGTCCCCCACCAACCCGATGCTCGAGATCGCGGACCTGCCCCGAATCTTCGAGGCAGCGCATTCTGTTGGCGCAATCGCGTTGTGCGACAACACCTTTGCCACCCCGCTGGTCCAGCAACCGCTGTCGATGGGCGCCGACGTCGTGGTGCACTCGGTCACCAAGTACCTCGCCGGTCACTCCGATGTGGTTCTTGGCGCAACCGTCACGGCCCACACCGACCGCGGGCGCAAGATCCAGAGCGCTCTGGCCCAGCACCGCCTGATCCACGGAGCGATCGCAGGTCCGATGGAGACCTGGTTGGCACTGCGGGGGATGCGGACCATGCACCTGCGGGTCGAACGCTCCAGTGCCAACGCCGCTGAGCTGGCCGCCCGGCTGCAAATCCATCCTGGTGTCGAGCGAGTGCGTTACCCGGGCTTCGGCTCGATCATTGCGATCGACGTACACGGTGGTTCTGCGGGGGCCGAGACGGTTGCCGCCCAGGTCCGCCTGTGGACCCACGCGACCAGCCTGGGCGGTGTCGAGTCCCTGATCGAACGCCGGCGCCGCCACAGCTCAGAAGCATCGACCGTCCCTGACAACCTGCTCCGCCTCAGTGTCGGCGTCGAGGACATCGAGGATCTCTGGCGCGATCTGGCCGCCGCACTGACCCACGTCAGCCCTTCGCACTGATTCCGAGCAGGGTCACGTGGTCTCAGCCTTGCGGGCGCGGGACAACAGCATGTCGGCAACGCGATCGGGCGTGCGGCCCTCATGCACCACGGCAGCAACATTCTCGATGATCGGAACGTCGATGCCGTGATGGCGCGCCAGCTCCAGGATGGACTGGCAGGACTTCACCCCCTCGGCTACTTGTGTGCTCGCCGCCACGGCCTCCTGGACGGTCATGCCACGGCCAAGCTTCACGCCAAACGTGTGGTTGCGCGACAGCGGGGACATGCACGTGGCGATCAGGTCGCCGACTCCTGCAAGACCCAGGAAGGTCGCTGGATCGGCCCCCATGGCCACACCAAGTCGCACGGTCTCCGCCAGCCCCCGGGTGATGAGCGTGGCCTTGGTGTTATCCCCCATGCCCATGCCCTCGGCCATGCCGACCGCGAGGGCTATGACGTTCTTGACCGCACCCCCGAGCTCGGTGCCGACGACATCGGTGTTGGTGTACGGCCGGAAATACGGCGCCGCACAGGCAAGCGCCACCCGCTCAGCCATGGACTGATCGATGCATGCCACCACCGTGGCCGCCGGTTGCTTGGCTGCGATCTCCATGGCCAGGTTGGGTCCCGACACGACGACGATGCGCTCCGGCGCGACACCACCCACCTCGGCGATGACCTCGCTCATCCGCTTGGTCGTGCCCAGCTCGACGCCCTTCATCAAGGACACGACGGCGCCCTGATGCGGCAGGAAGTCGGCCCACTGGCCCAAGTTGGCCCTCAGCGTCTGCGACGGGACCGCCAGGACCACGACGTCGACGCCTTCTGCGGCTTCCCCGGGGTCCGTGGTTGCCCAGATCGACTCGGGCAGAAGGAGATCCGGGAGATAGGCACTGTTGACGTGCGACCGGTTGACCTCCTCGACCAGCTCGGCCCGTCGCCCCCACATCCGGACCTGTGATCCGGCATCGGCGAGGACCGCGGCGAACGCCGTGCCCCAGCTGCCCGTGCCAAACACGGCGACTCGTGTCATGAAGACTCTCCATTCGTCGGACCCGTGGGCTTGGTACGGCGCAGCTTGTGGGGATTCCCGATCGCCGCAACACCTGCGGCGCGAGTGTCGAAGCGGATCGCCGGAGCCTTCTCACCCCGGAGCGTCTCGAGCTGGCGCGTAATGGCGTCCAGGATCCGGTTTGTGGCCTCTCGCAGGGTCACGCCGTCGAGGGGCTTGTCGTACAGGTCGCTGAGGTCAACGGGTGGCCCTGCGATCATCCGCATGGTCTTGCGCGGAAACAGTCGCAGCTCGCGCGCATACGGTCGCTGGATCTCCTGTGGCCCCCACTGCGCCACCGGAATGACGGGGCACCGTGTGGTCAGGGCCACGCGCGCTGCACCGGTCTTGCCTGTCATGGGCCAGATCTGAGGATCGCGCGTCAGGGTGCCTTCCGGAAAGATCGGGACGCACTTGCCGTCGTTGACCGCGGCGACAGCGGCCGAGAACGCGTCTGCGGCATGGCTGGTGCCGCGTGCTACCGGGATCTGCTGCGCAGCGGTCAGAAGCCGGCCGATGACCGGGATCTCGAAGACCCCCGACTTGCCCAGAAAGAACGGCGGATACCCGTAGTCGTACAGGAAGTGGGCGAACGCGAACGGGTCGACGTAGGAGATGTGATTCGGACAGACCACGAATCCACCGCTGGAAGGGAAGTTCTCGGCGCCCCTCCAGTCCCGTCGGGTCACCAGCATCAGCAGCGCGCGCAAGAACGTGGCGATGCCACGGTATGACCCCGGCAGACGCCGATCTGATCGAATTCGCCGCACCGACGCTCCGCTCCGCTGCTCTGTATGCACGGTAAGGCTTGTGCGCCCTGCAAGACCATCACCGACCCGGTGGCGACCTCGTTGGCCGTCATCTTCGCCGCAGCAGCGGGTCGGTGTCGAGGCGAGCACGCCGGTGCTGACACGATCAGCTCAATGTGCTCCCTCGATATCAGACACTGGCGGGTGATCGTCCCGGTCAAGGGCCAACTGTCCGCCAAGACACGTCTGCATCCGCCTGCAGGGGTGGCACGGGCCGATCTGGCGCATGCGCTGGCCCTGGACACCCTCACGGCAGCTCTCTCCTGTGTGACCCCGGATCACCTCATCGTGGTGACCTCCGACAAGCTCACGGCCACTTTCGTACGGGACCAGGGTGGGACCGTCGTTGCTGACCCGAGCAACGGTCTGAACTCCGCCGTCACCCAGGGGATCGAGTACGTACAGCGGATCCTCGGCCCAGGCCCGACGGCGGTCCTGCTCGGCGACATCCCCACCTTGCGCCCTGAGGACCTTGCCGAGGCGCTGTCGCAGTGCTGGATGCACCCACGGGCTTTTGTCCCAGACTGGTCAGGCACCGGGACGGTGCTGCTCAGCTCGCTGTCCGCACGCGACCTTCAGCCGAGGTTTGGCGCCCACTCCGCTCGCGAGCACGAGCGCACGCACATGCGGCTGGACCTGGACATGCCGGCTCTGCGCACCGATGTGGATGATGACGAGACGCTGCGCCAAGCGCTGGCCATCGGGGTCGGAGGGCATACCGCGGCTGTGCTGCACCAGGCCCGGGGGTAGCCTGACGCCATGCAAGCCAGTGTTCACCGATACGACGATGAGACCGGCTCGGGCAGCGTGCTGCTTGATGACGGCCGCGAGATTCCCTTTGACGGCGATGTTCTCGATTCCAGCGGCCTGCGCCTCTTGCGTCCCGGCCAGCGCGTCAGCATCGAGATGTCCGCGACCGCGTTGACGCGCCTGTGGATCGTCGGGATCGGCGACACCGAGCCCATTCGCTGACTGAACCAGCAGCACACACACGAAGGGTCGGCCCCAACAGGTGCCGACCCTTCGCATGTAGGTACGTCGCGCGTCAGCGCGTCCTCCTGA
>PKWT01000014.1 GCA_003132125.1 Micrococcales bacterium
CAACTGGGAGGTTGACGGAAAAAAACGGGTTGCTGTTCACGCTGGACCCGCCTTGGTAGGCGCCGCCGGCGCCCTTGCCCGCTGGGGCCCCGCTGCTGCCTGGGGCATGAACGCCAATGAGCACTCCCCCAAGTCCCTGGCCCGCTGTGACAACCACGGGTGGAGGGTTGTTCTCAGTTCCATCAGCCCAAGCGTGCTCAACTGCCGTTCCTGAAAGAACAACAGCAAGAAGTCCGGCTCGTGCGAGACGTGTCACTTTCCGGGAGTGCATGTGATCCCTTCCAGCAGCTCGCTGTTGGCGACTTTCCACCCCTGCGGCGTCCGCTGCAGGGTGGCGCGCAACAGCGTGTTGGCGGTTCCGACTGTGAGTTTGTTGCCGGTCTTCGTGTCGCGGACCCCGGCCTGGGATCCGTCTGCGCAATCGCTCAGCACAGCCGTGTCCTTGCCCCCAATCGGCTGAGGCCAGGTGATGTAGGAGACGTCCTGGCCGTACCCGGCCTTGTGCTCAGCACGGAACTGCGCCTCCTGCGCTCGTAACCTGGCTAGGGCCGGATCGACCGCAACAGCGGTGATGGCCGGCTCGACCTGGTCTGCCGGCAGGGTTCCCACCTTCAGGAGCACACCCAGGAACTTCCGCCAGACGAGCTCGGCGTCCTGCCGGTCTTGGGATTCCTTGGCGGCGGGGTCGAGCGTCGTCGAGGTCGACGTCGGGGTGGCCGGGGTCGTGATGGTGGTCTTGGTTGCGCTGGTGATGGGGTTGGCGGCGTCAACGGCGGGGCTGCAACCGGTGAGGGCTGCGGCGAGCGTGGCCGCGACGACGATGGTGAGGGTGGAGGTGCGGGTGTTCATGGGTTGGCCTCCGTCGCGTTGTGTTCCAGCATGACGGTCGGGTGCGACGGTCGCGACCTGGTTTGCGTCGTCATTCGGCTTCCCCTTGCGATTTGGCGGTTAGCTGGCTCGGGAGAGCCAGTCGTGGTGGCGGGCGAGGATTTCCTTCGTTCGCTCGTTGAGCTCCATCGGCGGCTGGCCGTCATCGGAGCGGTTGCAGACGTCCTCGGCGACGATCCGACGGGCCTGGTCCCTCAGCCCGTCGGCGTCGTCGACGGCCGCTTCGTCCAGACGGGGGGTTTCTTCGTAGGGCGCGGCGACGCGAGCGATCTCGATGGCGGCGCGTGCGGTGCGGGTGTCCCCGGCGGCGAGGGCGTGCGTGGCCACCAAATGAGCGGTGTCGACGATGGTGACGATCAGGTGGTGGTCCAGGCGGGCGCCTTGGGCCAGCCATGCCCCTCCGCCGGGCCGCATCTGCGAGAACGGCTCGCCGGTGACCAGCCGAAGCGCCGTCAGGTAGTCGGGGATGCCGTCCGCGCCTCGGGAGTCGCCGCGTAGCCGCAGGCGCCGGAACAGGTCGGCGTCGATGAGCAGCCCGGTGATCTGGTAGATGTTCACGCCGCGGGTTTTGGCCGCCGGCGACTTATCGGCATGCGGCAGGTACGGCTGACCCGTTTCGGGGTCGTCGCCGAGCAGATCGCGGACGCTCTTGAGGTACTTGCGGACCGAGCCTGGAGCAAGGGTGAACGCGTCCGCGATCTCGTCGACGCTCGCGCCATACTCCTTGGTGGCCAGGTAGGCGGTCAGCTCGGCGTAGAAGGCCGGGCGTTCACGGGACGGGCGCGCGATCCTCAGGCTGAGCGGGCCGAGCAGGTTCAGCTTGGCTCGAGGGTTCGACGCGTCGAACCAGACGTCGACGTCGTCGTCGAGGGCAGGGTCAGCGTTCGCGATCTGCGGGCGCAGATGCGCCGGGACGCTCGGGGCGAGGGTTTGCAGGTCTTGCCTGGTGGTCGCGGCCGCGTCGAGATAGACCTCGTCCGCCAGCGGCAGCGTGCAGCTGGAGCCGGATGCCCTGTTGCTGTCGTGGACGTCCGGGGTGGCCCGTGGCTGCACGAGCTGTTCGCGTAGCGCGCCCGCGGCGTCGCTGTAGGCCTGCCACGGCTGGCCTCCTGCCGCGTCTGGGACCTTCTCGTCGGGGGCGGTCCTGGCGTGCGCGAGGAGCATGGCGACGCCGCGGGCGGTGTCCTCATCCCAGCCGCCGGCCACGACGCTCAGCCCGGCGTTCGGCAGAGTCAGGGTTCCGTCCGCGCTGAGATGGGCGAGCGTGCCACCAGCAGCCGCTGAGCCGGGCAGGTCGGCGGCGACGAACACGACGGCGGTCCCGGTGGCGCCGGGGCGGGCGTCGACGAGCTCGAGCAGACCGGCGATCGTGGGCGCGGCGGCGGCTTTGTCGGCACCCAAGATGTCGTCGGCACCCAAGGTCTCACCACCCACGAGCAGGACCTGCGGAGCCCAGGTTTCGTCGGCGACGGCCCGGCGTCGGCCCTCGACGACGCCGACGTGGTTCTCGTCAGCGAAGTCAGCGGTTCGGACGGCCTCGGCTATGGTCGCGGACAGCACCGCGTCGGCGTCGCCCGGCGGTGCGTACCGCAGCCGACCGGGCGCGGCGTCGAGCAGTTCCCGGCCGAAGCCGAGCATGGTGACGCTGACCGCGTCGGCCCACGGGTTGAGACCCAGCTGGCCGGCCATCACCCGGGCCAGGTCCAGGCAGCGGTCGGAGTCGCCGGTCAGGACCAGTCCGCCGGCCTGCTCGAGGTCGAGCAGCCACGAGCTGGTGGCGTCGGAGCCGATGCTGACCAGGGTCGGGTAGGGCGCGATCGCGCCGACCTCGTCGGGGTCCGGTCCGGCCGAGCGCGCTTCCGCGGCGGCGGCGAACGTCCAGATCAGACCGGCGGCGTCCCCGCTGCGCCAGGGATCCGCCAGTTCGGCCGCCGCCGCCAGGTGCAGGGTGATGTCGCCGCTGGTCAGCTGCACCGCGGCGACGTGCAGCGTCTGGGTGTCCGTCGCTGCGATCCGGCGCAGCACCTCGTCGAGGCGGGCGACGTCGGCCGCCGCCGGGCCGCCGACCGTGACCGTGGCCCGCTCGACCGGGACCAGGTCGGGGCCGGTGGAGGCGATGGTGCGGCCCGGCCTGCGGTCCCGGAACTGCTGCCGGCGCGCGAAGGCCAGGGCGGCGAACACGCCGGCGGCCAGGACCGCGCCGC
>PKWT01000010.1 GCA_003132125.1 Micrococcales bacterium
CGGGAGAGTTTCCATTGTGACTGCATGCGTGCCAGGAGGGCTGGTTGTCGTAGGAGGCGCCAGGCTTCGTCGCAGATGACCCAGCGTGGTCCGCTGTCGGGGTCGGCCAGGGCTGCTTCCATCCAGGCGGAGGCGCAGGCCATGACCATGGCGATGAGCTGGTCGGACCCGGAGATCCGTGAGAGGTCGAGGGTGATCATGGGCAGGGAGGGGTCGAAGGTCACGGTGGACTCGCCGTCGAAGAGGCCGGCTAGGTCGCCGGAGACCAGGCGCCTGAGGGCGTGGCCGATGTCGCGGCCGTCGAGGATGAGTTGGCGGATGGTGGCTCCGTTTGCGGCGAGGGTGGGTTTGAACAGGGCGTCGACGACTCCTGGCAGGGTTGGGGTTCGGGTGCTGACGACGGCCGCGCGGAGCCCTTTGAACCGCCCCGGGTTCAGTGGNNGCTGCGACGGCGCGACCGGCTGAACCGCCCCGGGTTCAGTGGAGGGCGAGTTGTCCCGGCAGCGGCTGCTGCGCAGGGGTGTTCTGACGGTGATGTGCTTGCTCGAACTCGACCGGCGGGACGTGGCCCAGGGAGCTGTGTAGCCGGGTGTGGTTGAACCAGTGGACCCAGGTCAGCGTTCGTAGTTCGAGGTCGTCGACGGTGCGCACTGGTCCTTCGTGGCGTACGCACTCGGCCTTGTACAGCCCGATCACGGACTCGGCCATGGCGTTGTCGTAGCTGTCCCCGACGGTCCCGATCGAGGCCAGCGCGCCGGCGTCGGCGAGCCGGTTCGAGTACCGGATCGAGGTGTACTGGCTGCCCGCGTCGCTGTGGTGCACGACCCCATCGACCGTCTCACCCGCACAAGCCCGGGTCCACAACGCCATCTCCAACGCGTCCAGCGGCAGCTCGGTGGGCATGCTGACGGCGGTGCGCCACCCCACGATCCGACGGCTGAAGACATCGGAGACGAACGCCGTGAACGCCATCCCCGACCAGGTCGGCACATAGGTGAAGTCGACCACCCACAGCTGGTTC
Source organism: Micrococcales bacterium (assembly GCA_003132125.1). GTDB lineage: Bacteria > Actinomycetota > Actinomycetes > Actinomycetales > Dermatophilaceae > UBA4719. The sequence continues at coordinate 1,022 of PKWT01000010.1, forward strand.
GGGCGGGTCGCGGTGAAGTCGCGCCCGACCAGGTCCGGTGGCCGGGTCGCGGCCGGGTCGGACCTGGTCGTGACAAACGCTCTCCCGCGGCGAACCCCGGCAAGGCCAGCGCCTCTCATCAACCGTTCGACCCGGCAGCGGCCAACCATGGTGCCCTCGCGGCGCAGCTGGTGCCACACCTTGCGTGCGCCGTAAAGGCCGCGCCCGATGGCAGGGTCGGCGTGCACCCGGGTGATCTCGGCCAGCATCGCCTCGTCGCCGATCGACCTGGCCGACCGGGGCCTGGACCTGGCCGCGTAGTAGGTGCTCGGGGCGATCGGCACACCATGCTGAGACAGCACACGGCAGATCGGCGCGACCCCGAACCGGTCCCGGTGAACGTCAACGAACACGATCACCACGGCAGTCGCGGGTCGAGCTCCCGCGCGAAGAAACTCGAGGCCGCCAGCAGGATCTCGTTGGCCCGCTTGAGCTCCTTGACCTCACGTTCGAGCTCCCTGACCCGGGAAGCCTCCGCAGTCGTGACACCGGGACGCTGCCCCGCGTCAATGGCGGCTTGCTTCACCCAGCCGCGCAACGTGTCTGGCACGACACCGACCCGCGGCCCGATCCGCTTAACCGCGCCGTTCAGCGTCAGCGACGGATCTTCGGACATCGACTCGGCAACCATGCGCTGCGCCCGTTCCCGCAGCTCGTTCGGATACTTCCTCGGTGCTGGCATGACTCCACCTTTCCGTGGAATCAGACCCTCCACCAGAGCCGGGGCGGTTCACTTGGTCCAGGGCGGTGTGTTCGACCGGGGTCATTGGGCGGGTCAGGGCTGACTCGACTAGTGAGCCCAGGAGGGCCCGGCGCCGGCTGGCCACGAGGGTGGCCCAGGCCTGGTCCTCGATTGCGGCGGGCCGTGGTCCTTCGTCCAGGGGGTTGAGCCGGTTGGGTGAGCCGGCTCCGAGTTCGATGGCGGCGCCGCCGACGGCGCGGGCCACGATTGACCATTCGCCTTTGGGGTCTCNNCGATCGGATGCGGCGAAGCCGCTGGCTGTGGTGGGTGTACCTGGGCGACCGGGTCGACCGGTGGGGCCCTGGTCGAGTGCCAACGCAGATTGTTCTCGTCATCCTCGTTACGCAAGAACTTCTTATAGTCACGGTCGAGGACGTGTCCGTAGACGATGAGTCCGATCCAGATCCCCGTGATGATCCAGGTGCTGGTGCTCTGGCTGACCTGCTCAACGGGAGGCCCGCGTCGGTGCCCCCAAATGCTCCTGTGGTCTCGCCGGGCGGTGGGAACGGCAGTCGCTCAGGGAGACTTGCCGGCGACGAAAGTCGCGCACGATCCGACTCATTGCGCACTAAGGAATAGACATGGGCCTCGAGACTGGGCGTGGCGCACGATGACGGCCTGGGGCGAGGCTTGGCGTGCCAACAAAAGTGGCCTCCGTACCTATGAGGTCACGCTCGAGGTGCTCGAACCTGGTTACAAGCAAACTCTGGTAGACATCACGTCGGTCGGTTGGCGCCTGCACGACCAGTTCGAGCACCCTCGCGTCAAGGTGACGGACGTGACGCCAAAGTCAGACGGCGGCCATGAGGTCGTCCGGACCGAGTCGCAGAAGACAACTTTCTACTTCGTCCGCGACGAGACCCACCCGACTCCACCCGTTGAACAGGCGGAGTCATCGGCGAGGTGGCCGGAAGGTTGGTACCAGACCGAGCATGGTTGGCGGTGGTGGGACGGAGCTCAATGGACGCAGNNGCAGCCTCACGTTGGCCATCCGCAGGAACCGTACAGCCAATTGTCCTACGGGACGGCTATGGCTGGCATGAGCAACGGCGAGCATGTGCTCCATCTCTTGTTGACTCTCTTCACCTGTGGGCTCTGGGCTCCTGCGTGGATACTGCTGGCGCGGAAGCGGAGAAGCACGCGGCCCTACTAAGCCGCTGTCGGGTCCCACTGTGCGTCGGAGAAGTGACGTGCGCGAAACGGCTCGCTCTCGACCTTGCCCCGCCCGCTCTTGAGGCAGGTCAATCTGGGAAGAAGTGGGCGCCCATAGTGGGCGGTAGGGCGCATCCGCTCATCGGCATTGCGGTCGTTTTTTCGACCGTCCGCCGTCCCGATCGCCGAACGGCAACCGGCGATCAGAGACCAGCCCTCGGCCGCCGCGCCCTATGGTCACCGAAGCGGAAACCCCCTGGCGAGTTCCAAGGGTGCGGTCTCGAGGTGGAACCTTAGCGGGCCTGCTCGCCGTATGCCTCGCCCGCATTATTCACCGGGATAGGGGCGCTCTACGACACGCCATACTTCGACCTCTGGACCGTTGTCTCCCCCAACTGAAAGGGGATTGACGCAGGGCGGGGGAGCCGACTGAGCGGCGTCTTGGTGGATTAGCAGCGGGCCGCTGTGGGGCGATCCGGCCCGCTCTCGGCATGGTTACTTATTGATGGACGGGGAACGCGGAGCCGCTGAGTCTGCTCATCCCGAGCCCATGGCTGATCTTTATGAGCCCGGCGGTGGTCGC
>PKWT01000160.1:0-3982 GCA_003132125.1 Micrococcales bacterium
ATATCGAGCTCATCCGGGTCCATGGCGTGCACGGCCCTCGGACCTTGCGCGTCGTCCTGGTCGAATCGCCGACGGCCTCGATGTAGACGGAGCGACTGCCTGAGCCGGAACTGGGCGAGGAACGCGCCGATGCGTCTCAGCGGGGTGTCTCAGTATCAAGGATGTGAGACGGACACGGACCGGGACTCCGTCAGAGAGTTCCAAGATGGCGGTGCGCGTCGACCTTATCTATGTGTCATCAGCGCACTCTCGCGCCTCCCCCCTGCGGCGAGTGCCAAAACCTCGCCAAGCGTTGCCATAGACGTATCTCCCGGCGTCGTCATGGCCAACCCACCATGCGCGGCACCGTATTCGACCGCTTCAGCCAGGGCGCCGCCAGTGAGGAGCCCGAAGATCAGGCCAGAGGCGAAGCTGTCACCGCCTCCTACGCAGTCGAGGATCTCCAGGTATTCGCGGTGGGGGGGCCTGTGTGAAGGTGGCGCCAGACGATCAGAGCAGATCGCGCCGGGCCGCCCAGACGACCGCCTCGATGGGGGTGCCCAGTTCGAGCTGGTCGCAGACCGAGCGCATACGACGGCGCACGGTCCGTTCGGACAGCTGCAGCCGCCACGCGACGGACTTCAGCGAGAGCCCGGTCGCCAGCAGCCGGAGCACCTCGAGGTCCTCCCGACTCAACTCGCGATGGTCAGTCATCGTCGTCACCGACGCCGCCTTGAACCATGGGCACGAAGGGTTGTCATGACCCTCCGAACACGCGCGCCTCGGCCGTCTGCCAGTCGCTGCCACGGCCCCTTGGTTCGTAACGGCGCACCTCGTGTGTCGCGGCGACCAGCGTACGCATCGCCTCCAGGTCGGGCAGATGAGCCCCGAGGGTGCGGGCTTGCACCAGGACGTTGCCCAGCGCTGACGCCTCGACCGGTCCGGCCAGCACCGGCAGTCCGCAGGCGTTCGCGGTGAGCTGGCAGAGCAGCTCGTTGCGTGAGCCACCGCCGACGATGTGGACCACCTCAACCTCGCGCCCGGACAGCTCCTGAGCCGCACGGACGGTCCGCCGGTAGGCCAGGGCGAGGCTCTCCAGGATGGCGCGGACCATCTCCGTACGTCCGGTAGGCGTTGGTTGGCCGGCGGCTCTGAACGCGTGTGCCAACCGCTCGGGCATGGCACCCGGCGCCAGGAACCCGGGCGCGTCCGGGTCGAACAGCGAGACAAAGGCCGGCGCGTGCGCGGCCTGGCGGACCAGCTCACCCAGGTCGGGCGCATCACCTTGGGTGGTCCAGGTGCGCAGGCATTCCTGCAGGATCCACAGGCCCATCACGTTGCGCAGAAAGCGAATTCGGCCGTCGACACCGCCCTCGTTGGTGAAGTTGGCCTTCTGCGCCGCGGCGGTGAGCACGGGCGAGTCGAGCTCGACCCCGACCAGGGACCAGGTCCCTGACGAGATGTAGGCGAAGCGTCCACCGGGGGCCGCGGGGACGGCCACGACCGAGGAGGCGGTGTCGTGTGAACCGACCGCCACGACCGGGATCGCGAAGGAGAGGCCAAGGTCGGCCACGACGTCGGGGAGCAGGTCGCCGATGACGTCGCCGGCTTCTCGCAGAGGCGGCAGGAGTCGGGCGGGTATGCCGACGCGCTCGGCCAGGTGCGTGGCCCACGTCCGGGACCGGACGTCATACAGCTGGGTGGTCGAGGCGTTCGTCGCCTCTGCGCCGACGTGGCCGGTGAGCCAGTAGCCGAGGAGGTCGGGGATCAGCAGCAGCTGGTCCGCGACCTGGAGCTGCGCGGTGCCCAGCGCTGACACGAGCTGGTAGATGGTGTTGAACGGCAGCTGTTGCAGTCCGGTGATGGCATAGAGCTCGTCTGCGGTCACGGTGTTCAGCACGCGCTCGGCGACACCGGCTGTGCGGTTGTCACGGTAGTGGACGGGGTTGCCCAACAGCGTGCCGGAGGAGTCGAGCAGGCCGTAGTCGACGGCCCAGGAGTCGATGCCGATCCCGGCGAGGTCGTGTTCGCGTGCGGCGACGGAGAGCCCGTGCAGGACCTCGCGGTACAGCCCCAGTACGTCCCAGTGCAGCGTCGGCCCGATGCGCACCGGACCGTTGGCGAACCGGTGCACCTCCTGGAGGTCCAGGCGGTCGGTGCCGACCCGACCGGCCATGACGCGGCCGCTGGAGGCGCCCAGGTCGGCGGCCGCAACGGTCAGGTCAGCTGTCATCACGGCTCCGGTCTGGGTGGATGGTGGGCGATGTGCGTGCTTGTCGGCTTTGGCGAAGCGGCGCTCAGACGGTCAGCGCAGGAATGCCGCCGCCACACCGGCATCCACCGGGATGTGCAGGCCGGTCGTCTGGGACAGGTCGCCGCCGGTCAGGGCGAACACCGCGGCTGCGACGTGCTCGGGGAGAACCTCGCGCTTGAGCAGGGTCCGCTGGGCGTAGTAGGCACCCAGCTCGGACTCCGGCACGCCATAGACCGCCGCACGTTGCGCGCCCCATCCGCCGGCGAAGATACCCGATCCGCGCACGACGCCGTCGGGGTTGATGCCGTTCACCCGGATCCCGTGCGCACCGAGCTCGGCGGCCAACAGTCTGACTTGGTGGGCCTGGTCGGCCTTGGCTGCGCCATAGGCCACATTGTTGGGACCGGCGAAGACGGCGTTCTTAGACGAGATGTAGACGATGTCGCCGCCCATGCCCTGGTCGATCATCATCTTGGCCGCCGCGCGGGAGACGAGGAATGATCCCTTGGCCATGACGTCGTGCTGGAGGTCCCAGTCCTGTTCCGTGGTCTCCAACAGCGGCTTGGAGATGGACAGGCCGGCGTTGTTTACCACCAGGTCCACGCCGCCGAACGCCAGCGCCGCAGCGTCGAACGCAGCCTGAACGCCAGCGGCGTCGGTGACATTGACGGTGACCGCAATGGCTTTGTCGCTGTTGCCGATTCCTTCGGCGACCGACGCGGCATTGTTGGCGTCGAGGTCGGCGATCACCACGGCGGCGCCCTCTGCTGCTAGGCGTTGTGCGATGGCCCGGCCGATCCCGGAGCCCGCGCCGGTGACCAGGGCAACCCTGGTCGCCAGCGGCTTGGGCTTGGGCATCCGGGCCAGCTTGGCCTCCTCCAGCGCCCAGTACTCGATGCGGAACTTCTCCGCCTCATCGATCGGGGCGTAGGTCGAGACTGCCTCGGCGCCGCGCATGACGTTGATCGCGTTGGTGTAGAACTCGCTGGCGACGCGTGCTGTCTGTTTGTCCTTGCCGAAGGAGAACATGCCCACCCCGGGGACCAGGACAATCGCCGGGTCGGCGCCGCGCATTGGGGGGCTGTCAGGGGTGGCATGGCGCTGGTAGTAGGCCGCGTACTCCTGGCGGTAGGCCGTGTGGAGCTCGCGCATCCGGCTTATGACCTGCTCGATCGAGGAGGTGGTCGGCAGGTCGACCACGAGCGGGCGGACCTTGGTGCGCAGGAAGTGGTCCGGGCAGGACGTGCCCAGTGCCGCAAGGGCGGCGAGCTTCTCCCTGGAGCAGAACTCCAGCACCACGTCCGCGTCGGTGTAGTGACCCACCTGGGGTTTGTCGGTCGAGGCGAGGCCGCGGATTACGGGTGCCAGGATGGCGGCCCGAGCCCGCCGATCTGCCTCCGGGAGCGGCTCGAAACCGGGCACGATAGCGCCGAAGGGCTCCGCCTTGCCGTGCTCGGCCAAGAACGTCTGGGCGGTGCGGATGATCTCCAGAGAGTTGGCCTCGCACTGATCGGAGGTTTCAGCCCAGGCGGTGATGCCGTGGCCGCCCAGGATGCAGCCGATCGCTTGGGGGTTGGCGGTCTTGATGGCTGCGATGTCCAGACCGAGCTGGAAGCCTGGGCGGCGCCAGGGCACCCAGACGACGCGGTCGCCGAAGCACTCCTTGGTCAAGGCCTCCCCGTCTCTGGCGGTCGCCAGGGCGATGCCCGAGTCCGGGTGCAAATGGTCGACGTGCGGGGCGTCGACCAG
>PKWT01000160.1:3998-13598 GCA_003132125.1 Micrococcales bacterium
CGCCGCCGGAACCCTTGACCCACATGAGCTCGGTCGGCTGCTGGGTCACCGGGTCGGTGACGGCACCCTTGGCGGAGGTGTTGCCGCCTGCGTAGTTGGTGTTGCGGGGGTCCGACCCGAGACGGTTGGATCGGGCGATGAGTTCGGTGACGGTGCTGACTTGGTTAGTGGTCATGGTTCCTTGCCGATCGGGTTGGACGGTTCACGGTGCCGCGGTGGGCTCGGGTCAGGCGCCCCACCCGGCTTGGGTGCCGCCGACGCGCTCGGCGACGATCCGCTCGGCGTAGCCCGAGCGGCCGTAGGCGGCCATCGGGTCGGGATCGAGGCCCTGCTCTTCACGAAGTTCGGCGAGCAGCGGGCGCACGTCGGTGTTGTAGGCGTCCATCAAGACAGCATTCGCTCCCAGAACGTCACCCGTTCGTTGCGCCGTCTCCAGCGCGTCCTGGTCCACGATCAGGGCTTTGGCGGTCGCTTCCTGGACGTTCATGACGCTCCGGATCTGGCCCGGGATCTTGGGCTCGATGTTGTGGCACTGGTCGAGCATGAACGCGATGTCGGTGTCGGTCGCCAGGCCACCGCCGCCGGCGACCTCGAACAGGATGCGGAACAGCTGGAAGGGATCCGCTGCACCGACCATGAGGTCGTCGTCGGCGTAAAAGCGCGAATTGAAGTCGAACGAGCCGAGCTTCCCGGCGCGCAACAGGAAGGCGACGATGAACTCGATGTTGGTGCCCGGCGCGTGGTGTCCGGTGTCCACGCACACCTTGGCCCGCTCGCCCAGTTGCAGGCAGTGAGCGTAGGAGGTGCCCCAGTCCGGGACGTCCATCGTGTAGAACGCTGGCTCGAATAGCTTGTACTCCAGGATGAGGCGCTGTTCGCCGGTCAGCCGTTGGTAGACCGCGGCGAGCGCCTCGGCGAGGCGGTCCTGGCGGGCCCGGATGTTGTCCTGGCCCGGGTAGTTGGTCCCGTCGGAGAACCAGAGCTTCAGGTCGCGCGAGCCGGTCTGGTCCATCACGTCGATGCACTCGAAGAGATGGTCAAGGGCCTTGCGGCGGATCGTCGAGTCGGGGTTGGTGACGCTGCCCAGCCGGTAGTCGTCGTCCTGGAAGACGTTGGCGTTGACTGTGCCCAGCTCGATACCCGCCTCCGATGCGGCCTTCGCCAGCTTGTGGTAATCGTCGACCTTGTCCCAGGGGATGTGCAGGGCGATCTTCGGCGCCGAGCCGGTGAACGCGTGCACCTGCGCGGCGTCCCGGATCTTCTCGAACGGATCGCGGGGCACGCCGGGTTGGGCGAACACCTTGAACCGCGTGCCGGAGTTGCCGAACGCCCACGATGGCAGCTCGATCTTCTGCGCGCGGAGGATCTGCTTGGCGGCCTCACGATCGGCCATGATTCAACCTGCTTTCGATGTTGTGGTGTGGTGCGTGAAGTGGTGGCACGGTCACGCGCTCACCTCGACCAGTTCGATGCCGAGTAAGTCGGCCGTGGCTTGCAGTTCGGGGACGAGGTGCCCGGTGCCCAGGGTCCAGTGGTGGGAGATGCCGGTGGCGCTCCAGGCGTCGGTCCACTCACCGGGGTCGCAGCCGAAGTCGACGCGTGAGGTGGTGTTGCCGATCTTTAGTAGCGGGCCTGGCACGACGTGACCCTGCGAGGCGACGAATTGGAAGCTGCCGTCGCGTTGCTGGGCGATGCCCAAGGTGGTGACCGGCCCGTGGTTGACGTCGAACTCGACCGAGACGCCCCAGCCGCGCTTGCCGTGGTAGACCCCTAGGCCGCGCAGCAGCGGGCGCCGCTGGCTGATTGCCAGGTGGGCCGGCCCGTCGTGGCCCATCTCGACGACGCCGTCGCGGAAGTTCAGCGCCTGAAGCTCGGTGAACGACCCACCGCCGCCCAGCCGATCGACGATGAGCATCGCCAGCGAGGTGCGCAACTCGTACTCGCCAGCAGCGGGGATGCCGCGGGCGGTCAGCAGTGAGGCGCCCAGGATCATCCCGGCGCCGAGGCGCTCGTGCTGCTCGCCCTCCAATCCGCGGTGGTAGTAGGCGAGGCTGTCCAGGGCGAAGTCCTCGGCAAGGCGATCTAGACCGACGGACACCCTCGCCGCCCAAGCGAAGTCTTCGTCCTGCACGGTTGGGGCGATGTCGAAGACCTCGCGGGCCAGGGCGACCCGGTCGGCGACCTGGGCGTCGGTGACTGCGTTGACCCGCACGCGCAGGTCGTCGAACTCCAGTACCTCCATGTGGCCGCCGAAGTTGGCCGTCACCAAGGTGAGGTCGGTCGAGACGTCGAGCATGCCCGGGTATAGGTGGCCCATCAGCCCGTGCCGGGCGTGTCGCAACGCGCCGCGCACGCCGGCAGCCTTGATCCAGCGGCCAATCTTCGCCCACGCGCGCTCGTCCTCGACGTAGCCCGACACCGAGTGGAACGGGATGTCGCAGCGCAGGAAGGCGTTGGCCATCTCGGGCAGTGGACAGGCGCCGCAGTAGGCGAGCCACTGACCGGTGTCGAAGCTGGCGTGGTCCATCGCTTCGGTCGGCTGGAGGTTGATCAGAAGCACCGGTGCACCGCTGCGCTGCGCGACTGGCACGAGCATGGATGCGGTCATGTAGGTAGTGAGGAAGCCGACGATCAGGTCGCAGCCGGCAACGCGGAGCTGTTCGGCTGCCCGGGCGCCGTCCTGGGCGTCGGAGATGAAGCCGACGTCGACCACGTCGCAGTCCAGGGCGCTCAGTCGCTCGGATACGCGGGCCGCGGAGTGCTGCAACTGGGGCAGCAGGTCCGGGAACTGCGGCCAGTACGCGCCGAGCCCGCCGGACACGAGGCCGACCTTGACCCGGCGTGAAGTGATGCGCTGCAGGCCCGGCGTGACGCCGGTGGGGGCCGCTGGGGTTGTAGTCATCGCGTCTCTCCTTGCCCCGGCTGCGTTGCGGTCAGCCGCTGCAGCTGGTCGTCTAGGTTGAAGATCTCGTCGAGTAGCAGCAGGCCCTCGTCGGGAGCCTGTCCGTCCAGGCCGATGAAGTACCGGCTCATCTCGGCCTGCCACCGTGCGTTGACCTCGGTGGCACCCATGGCTTCCTGGGCCCGAGTCATGTCGTCGGTTTCGACGTAGCCGACCAGCAGGCCGTCGGGGCGGACGAAGATCGAGTAGCGGTGCCATCCGCTCTCGTCCAGTGCCCGCAGCATCTCGGGCCACACCACGGCGTGGCGGGCCCGGTACTCGTCTAGGAGCTCCGGGCGTACCTGCAGCAGAAAACAGTACCGTTTCATGGTTCCTCGTTCACCCGAGGGCGTCAGTGCGTGCGTGGTGGTTGGGTGCTCGGCCGGCGGATGCAGCGCGCCGGCCGAGCACCAGGTGTGCGATCAGAAGTTGAACTTGTCGATATTCGATATGTCGAACACGGTCGGCGGGCCGAGCACGACCGACGGGCCGGTTGTAGCCGAAGGCGCGAGAACGGTGTAGCTGCCGAGTTTGCCGGCCTCGAACTTCGAGTCGGCCTTCAGACTTGCGCTGCCCGAGGCGAGTCCCGCCGCCGCGTAGCCGGCGAGGTAACCCAGGTTGTCCGGGTTCCACAGCTCGAACTGCTTGACCGTGCCGTCGTGCACGTAGGACTTCATCTGGGACGGAAGGCCGAGCCCAGTCAACGTCAGGGTGCTAAGCAGGCTCTTGTGCGTGTCGAGGTACTGGGCCGCGGTCGAGATGCCGACGGTGGTCGGAGAGATGATGCCGCGCAGGTTCGGGTAGGCCGACAACAGGCCCTGCAGCACGGTCAGCGAAGTCGCCGGGTCGTCGTTGCCGTACACGGTGCTGACGAGCTTCATGTTCGGGTACTTCTTCAACTGCTGCTTCATGTACCCGATCCAGGCGTTCTGGTTGGTCGCACTGGCGGCCGCGGACAGGATCGCGATCTCCCCCTTGCTGCCGATTGCCTTGGCCAGCAGGTCGACCTCGGAGGTGCCGATCTGCTCGGTGTTGGCCTGGTTGATGAATAGGTGGACCGGGCTGCTGCCGCAGGAGATGTCCGAGTCAAATGCGACGATCTTGATCCCGGCCGTAGCGGCTTGGTTCAGCGACGGGCACAGCGCGGACGGGTCGTTGCCGGCGATGACGATCGCGTCGGCGTGTGCCTGGATGGCGGCCTGGATTGACGGGATCTGTGCCGCGGCGGTGTCTTGCGTGCCACTGCTGACGACCACCTTGCCACCGAGCTCCTGCAGGGCCCGCTGGCCACCTTTGTCGGCGATCACCTCGTAGGGATTCTGGGTGTCCTTGGGAATGAAGTAGACGGTCAGCCCCTTCTTGACGGAAGTCGCGGTTGCTGACCCGGTCGGACTGGTCGTCGTGGTTGTCGTCGACGAGCTACAGGCGGCGACCACGGCGCCGACGAGCGTTACTGCCAGAGCAAGTGTCACCTTGCGGCGCACGGTCCGTGCTGTATCCATTTTCTTGCCTTTCTAAAGGGGTGGTTGGGCTTACGGATGTGGTGTGTTGGGTGGATTGGTGTTCATGCGTGCCTTCGGGCTCGGTCGCGGATGCGCCGGATGGCTTCACCCCCGTTGGGGATGACCACGCTGATCAGCAGGAGGACGCCGATGACGATGTTCTGCACCTCGGGCTGGACGTTCATCTGTGTGAGGGCCTGTTGCAGAGCGCCGACAATTGCCACCGCGAGCACGACACCGATGACGGTGCCGCGGCCGCCGAAGATGGACACCCCGCCGAACAGGACGATGGCGACCACGTTCAGCTCGAGGCCGGTGCCGGCGTCATAACTGACCGACGCGTTCTTCAGGGTGAGCAAGATCCCGGCGAACGCGCACACGACGCCAGAGAGCACGAACAGCCAGATCTTGATCCGGTTCACCCGGATGCCGGAGAACTGCGCGGCCTCCGGCTGCAGTCCGATGGCAACCAGTGCGCGCCCCAACGGGGTGGCGTGCAGGACGATGCCGGCGACCACAGCCAAGCCCAGGAAGATCGCGGCTGAGTAAGCGATCTGGGTTCCTGGGATTGGGACCACGCCAATGGTGGTCAGCGACGACGGGAACCCCGTGACCGTGCGCGGTGCCAATAGGATCTCCGCGATACCGCGGAACAGGGCCAGCGTGCCGATGGTCACTGCGATCGAAGGCAGTCCGACTTTGGCGACCAGTAGACCGTTGACTGCGCCGCCTAGCACCCCGACGACGAGCGCCGCAGCCATCGCCAGCCAGATCGACCATCCGTTGCTGAACAGGTAGCCCATGACAGCCCCGGACAGGCCGAGCATCGAGGCCACCGAAAGGTCGATCTCGCCGGTCATGATGACCAGCGTGAGCGGCAGCGCCATGATGGCGACCTCACCCATGTTCATGCCGATGTAGAAGAAGTTCGTCGGGTTCAGGAAGTTCGGCGACTCCGAAGATCCGAAGACCAGGGCGCCGATGAGCACAACAACCAGGGCGCTCTCCCACCGAAGCAGCGCCCGCCATGGTGCGCCATTGCCGTTCTCGACGACGCTGTGGCTGTGGGTCACGGGTGTCATTGTCGGGAGGTCAGAGGTCACGGTGCGCTCCCTCGGCCGATTGCAGACTGCGTGCCACCCGCAGGCTCAGCCACCGGTCGAACGCGATGGCGACCAGCAGCAGACCGCCGGCGATCGCCCCGTTCCAGAACGCGGAGATCCTGGACGCGACGAGCGCCTGGTTGATGGTGTTCAACAACACCGCTCCAAGCGCGGCACCCAGCACGGTGCCACTGCCACCGAAAATGGCCACCCCGCCCACGACGACGGCGGCGACTACGGCGAGCTCGTAGCCGGTGCCTCCGGAGACATCGATCTGCGCGTGCAACGCGAGGAACAAGGCACCGGCCAGTCCCGCGAGCGAACCACTGATCAGGAAGGCCGTGAAAACCCTGCGTCCGGCGGGGATTCCGGCCAGGACCGCGGCGTCCGGGTTGGACCCGATCCCGTACAGGTCACGGCTCGATCGGAAGGACCGCATCGCGTAGCCGGCTGTCGCCACCACAACGGCGACGATAATCGCCAGCCACGGGATGCCAAAGAGGGTCCGGTAGCCGACTGCGGTGAAGGCCTTGGGGATGCTGCCGGGATCGATCGTCTTGCCGTTGACGATCAGACCGTCGACGCCACGGACGATGTAAAGCATCGCCAAGGTCACCACCAGGCTCGGCACGCGGGCCACCGTCGTGACGAACCCGTTGATCGCACCGATCGCCGCGCCAACCGCGATGGCGACCACGAAGCCGAGCACCACCGGCATGTTGTGGTGGTACTTGAAGAGGTCACCGACGATGTAGGCCGACAGCCCGACGATCGAGCCGACCGACAGATCCACGTTGCGAGTGACGATCACGAGGGTCTCGCCGACGCCGAGTAGGGCGATCAACGCCGCACCGATCAGCAACTGCTGGATGCTGGCTACGCGTGCAAAAGCGTGGTTGTTCAGTGTGGTCAGTCCGAAGACCAGGAGGATCGCGAGGGCGATGCCGAGTTCGCGGGCCCGCAGCAGCGACTCCAGCCTGCTCACCGGGCGCTCCGTCGGCGCGGCCGCGGGAGCGGTGATGACGCTCATGCCGCCGCCGCCGGGGACTGCCCCGTGGCCGCACGCATGATGGAGTCCTCGTCCGCCTCGGCGCGCGTAAGGTCGGCGGCGATACGGCCTTCTCGAAGAACGATGACGCGGTCCGCCATGCCGAGGACTTCGAGCAGTTCGGAGGAGATCATCAGCACGGCCAGGCCGTCCACCACCAGGCTGTCGAGGAGGCGATGGACCTCCGCCTTGGTGCCAACGTCGATACCGCGGGTGGGCTCGTCGATGATCAGCAGCGACGGATTACGCGCCAACCACTTGCCGAGCACGACCTTTTGCTGGTTGCCACCAGAGAGCGTCGAGACCGTGTTGCCCATCCGAGAGAACCTCAACTGCAAACGGGTGGCCCAGGTGGTGGCCAACTCCCGTTCCCTAGACCGCCAGATCAGGCCGAAGCGGCGCAGCCGACGCAGCGACGCAAGTGCGACGTTCTGGTCGATACTCATTTCCATGACAAGTCCTTGCTGACGCCGGTCCTCAGGAACGAGGGCGACACCGGCGTTCATCGCCGCGAGCGGCTTGCCGTTGGGGAGTGCCTCTCCGCGCACCCGGACCGTCCCCGACGTCCGCCTATCGATGCCGAAGACCGCGCGGGCGACCTCGGTGCGGCCCGCGCCAACGAGACCGGCCAAAGCCACGATCTCCCCTCGCCGCACCTGGAACGAGATGTCGTAGAAGACGCCATCACGGCAGAGGTGCTCCACGTCGAGGACGACCTCGCCCGGCGCCGCAGGTGTCTTGGGGAACAGTGCGTCGAGGTCGCGGCCTACCATCGAGCGGATGATGTCCTCGACCGTGACCTCCTCGATCGGTGCCGTGCGCACGAAGCTGCCATCACGCATGATCGTGACACGCTGGCAACTCGCGAAGGCTTCCTCAATGCGATGGGTGATGAAGAGGACCGCGGCCCCCTGGGCGCGCAACGTCCGGATCACCTCGAACAGCCGCCCCACCTCGACAGTCGTCAGCGCCGCGGTCGGCTCGTCCATCACCAGGACCTGCGCGTTGAAGGACAGTGCCTTGGCGATCTCCACGATCTGCTGGTCGGCCACCGACAGCCCGCGCGCCACACGAGAGGGATCCAGTTGGACCCCCAACCGGGCGAATATCTCGGTGGCAGCGCGATTCATCGCGGCGCGGTCGATGCGCCTGCCAACGCCCAGCGGCTGCCGACCCATGAAGATGTTTTCTGCGACGCTCAGGTCCGGGAACAGCGTCGGCTCCTGGTAGATGATCGAAACGCCCGCCGCACGCGAGGCGCCAGGACCGTTGAACGTCACCGGCTCGCCACCGATCAGCAGCTCGCCACTGTCCGCTCCGTACACACCCGCGAGGATCTTCACCAGTGTCGACTTGCCCGCGCCGTTCTCGCCCAGCAGGGCGTGCGCCTCACCCGGGTACAGGGTGATCGAGCCGTCCTCCAGGGCCCGCACCGCACCGAATCTCTTCGTGGCGTGGTCGAGCACGAGCACCGGAGGTGCACTGCGTTGATCAGTCACTTCATAACCTCATCCGCGTGTGAAACCTTTCACTGATGGGCCATCTTCACCCGTGCCCATGCGTACGTCAAGAGCCCATCTCTCAATGACAGAGCCCGTGTCCAACCTGTAATCTTTACGATCGAATTAGACGGGGACGCCCACAGGCTGCCCCTGTGCGCGAGATCGTGTCCAAACGGTTGATACGATTCAAATCGGTTCGCTACCTGGAGAGTTAAGTGACAGAGTCCGCCAGCGTCATCGACGTCGCCCGACGGGCCGGCGTCTCCCTTGGCACGGTCTCCAACGTCCTCAACCGGCCGGAGCGGGTCGCGCCGGCCACGCGCGAACGCGTGAGGCAGGCGATCGAGGAGCTCGAGTTCGTCCGCAACGAGGCCGCGCGCCAGCTGCGCACCGGGCGAAGCCGGACCATCGGCTTGATCGTCCTCGACGTCGGCAACCCGTTCTTCACCGACCTGGCCGCCGGGGTCGAGAATGCGGCCGAGGAGGCCGGCCTCTCGGTGATCTTGTGCAACAGCGGCAACAGCGCGACCCGCGAGGACCACTACCTGAGCCTGCTGCAGGAGCAGCGCGCCTACGGCATCCTGATCACACCGGTCACCGGCAAGAACGACCGTATTCAGGAGCTCCGTGCCCGCGGCATGCAGGTCGTGCTCGTCGACCGCGGCTCGGCCAAGCGTCAATGCTCGGTGTCAGTCGACGACGTCGTGGGGGGCGAGCTCGCCGTGGCCCACCTCATCGCGCAGGGCCACGAACGGATCGCATTCGTCGGTGGGCCAGTCAGCATCAACCAGGTCGCCGACCGGCTCGTCGGCGCTAGAAGAGCCGCACGTTCGGCTGGGTTACCGAAGACTGCCATCAGACTCATCCGGACGCCCGGCCTGAACGTGGCCGCCGGCCGCAAGACCGGCGAGCAGATAGCCGGCATGCCCCCGCGCACGCGACCCACAGCCGTCTTCTGTGCGAATGACCTGCTGGCGCTCGGAGTGCTGCAAGAGATGACGCGCCGCAACCTCGACGTGCCCGGCGACCTAGCCATCGTGGGCTACGACGACATCGACTTCGCCGCCGCCGCCGCGGTGCCGCTCACGTCCGTCCGGCAGCCGCGTGCACAGCTCGGGCATACCGCCGCAGAGCTCCTGATCGACGAGGTGTCATCTCCTGAGACTCACCAGCACCGTCAAGTGGTGTTCGAGCCAGAACTGGTCGTGCGGGAGTCGAGCGACGCGAAGCTCTCCACCTGAGTCCGCGCCTGCGGGTCGAAGTGGTCGCCGGTCCTTCTTGCGGTCATTGAAGTGCAGCCACCGCTGGTGGAGCCGCCGGTTGCCAGCGTGTCCGCGGGCCCGGGCGGCCGCCGGTGCCAGCTCCCACCTTGCACTCATCGTGGCCCCGGGCGTGCGGTAAGGCTTCAGGTGCTGCCAGGCGGCCTCAACGAGCAGCCGGCGGGCGTGGGTGTTGCCGGTCTTGGTGATCGACCCCTGGGAGCGGGACTGCCCCGAGGAGGACT
>PKWT01000199.1 GCA_003132125.1 Micrococcales bacterium
CTTTGGTACACCACGAGCCATGCGCCAGTCACGGTCTGACGGCAGTCGACCGGATCGCGGAAGCGTGCGTTTCTGAACCGCCCATCGCTCGGCGGAAGTGCAGACTGGGTTGCAGACTGCGGAACTTCTGACTGAGGTGCCTGACGTGCGAGAACAAGGTCGAACGAGCTGGCAGATCGTGATCGACCAGCCTGAGCCTCTGATCATCGGGCTGTTCGTGCGCGATGTCGCGGGGCTGAAAACCAAGCACACCTGGCTGCCGCACTGCGCGCCGGGGATCGCCCGCGCCAACGGCGAAGGATCCGCAAAGGCCGCTCACCAATGGGATCTGTGGTGGGACCGATCCATCTCCAACTACTGGAACGGACCGGACCAGAGCCAGGAGCAGCTCGCTGGCATGTGCTGGATCCCGCCCGACTTTGAGTCGTTGCAGTCCCTCCCCGCACTGCAGGAGGTCGTCGCCAGGCATTTCGACAACGCACGACAATGGGCCAGAGACCGCAAGCAGGAGCACATCGAGCTAATGATCGGAACCCCGGACCCAAGGCCGTTCCATCGCGGGCGACGCGGCGGTCGAGGCCTCGACGAGACGAGGCTCGTCGCTGGCCTGGAACGAAACCTTGGCCGTCGAGCTCAGCCATTCCAGCTACGGATCACGGTGATCCCCGGCGCTGGAAAGGAGCTCTGGCAACTCGACCCTCACCATGTCCTCCTCACCGATGAGCTACTCAGGGACTCCGTTGAGTACCGAGGGCGCATCACACCCGTCTTGCAGGCTCTCCTCTAACCGTGGGGCCGGATTGGGCTGAGCTACGTCGTAGATAATCGAGCTGCCGTGGCGCTGCCACCAGCAACGCCCGCTCATCGGCTACTTCGCACGCGCGACCAGCGGCCAAATCAGGACGTGCGGCGTGGTCCTAGCCCGCGGCCGTGAGTCTGCGGATCACCAGCTGGTTGATGCTCACCTGTTCCTCTGCAGCTTCGATGGCGAGTCGGCGGTGCAGGCTTTCGCCCACGCGCAGATTGAATTTCCCCGAGTACCTGCGCTCGGACAATGGTTGGGGAACGGTCTCTCCTTGTTCCTGCATGTCTGCCACGGTCTCGGCGATCAGATCGTCGAGACCGGTCAGGGCCTCCACCTGGGACGAAGCCAACCAGGACAGGGAGGGGAACTCAACGCAGGCGGCGACGAACTCGTCATCCTCGCTCGACCAGGTCACGCGATACGTGTAGTGGGAAACGTTGGGCCCTGAAAGGGTCTGCATCACTGTGCTTCCTTCTTGTCGATTGCCGTGAGGACCTGCCGCACCTGGTACGGCTTAGCCATTCCTTTGTCGTTCTGAATGTTCACGCCAGGGTCGCCGGGCCAAGGCGTCTTGAAGACGGCATGGGATCCGCCGGTGGTGCGCGGCGGGCCGAAGTAGTGTTCACAAACTTTTGTTGAGATCCTCGTAGCGGACGTTCTTGGGGTTGTCTCTCATGCCAGAGACGATCTTGTCCACGGACGCCACCCAACGATGGTACCGCGGGCAGTACCACTAGACAAGGTCATCGCTCACCCGCGGCATCGCTCTTCTCAGATGCCGGGGGCCAAGGGCCGTCCGCACATCGGCTAGTTGCGCGACTTCACTCTCGGCGGCAGATGAGTGCCTTCCGCGACGGGGTTGCGGGACCCCCACCTCCTCGTTGCCTTTGCCCATCCTGACGTGCCGGGCGCAGTCAGGACCACCGCCGAACGGCATGTGCATCCGGGACCTCTTGACGACGTCGGCTGGGGTAGTCAGTGGGCCCTTTGTCCCTTCTGGACCGGCGGTGACGCCGATACCGTCGGTATATGGCTGCTGCCACGACGCCCAACGCGGGTACCGCTCATCACGCCCTCGCCGCGCACGAGGTGCTGCTTCTGCTGGAGACGGACCCGCACCGAGGACTGACGTCGGGAGAGGCGGCAGATCGGCTGGATCGTTTCGGGCCCAACCTGCTCCCTCACGCGGAGGCGGCCGGGCCGCTGCGGCGGTTTCTGCGTCAGTTTCAGAACCCGCTCATCTACGTCTTGCTGGCAGCTGGCGGGGTCGCCCTGGCGCTGGGCGAGGTGGTGGACTCCATCGTCATCTTTGGCGTGGTGCTGATCAACTCGGTCATCGGGTTCGTCCAGGAGTCGAAGGCCGAGGCCGCTCTGGACGCACTGCGGGCGATGGTGCGTACTGAGGCCCGGGTGGTCCGAGACGCGAGCGCTCGGACTGTGGCGTCCGAGGAGTTGGTGCCTGGTGACCTGGTCCGGGTTGAGACCGGCGACAAGGTGCCGGCGGACCTGCGGCTGCTGGGGCATGCCGAGTTGCAGGTCGACGAGTCGGCGCTGACCGGGGAGTCCGTCCCGGTGGTCAAGGACGAGGTGGCGCTTCCGGTCGACACTGCTGTCGCCGACCGCCGGAACATGCTGTATTCGGGCACGCTGGTCACTCATGGCACCGGGTCGGCGATCGTGGTGGCGATTGGGGCGGAGACCGAGCTGGGTGAGATCCACCGGCTGGTCGGCGCCGCGGAGGTGTTGGCCACGCCGCTGACCCGAAAGCTGACCAGGTTCAGCAAGGTCCTGACCGTGGTCATCCTCGGTTTGGCTGTCGTGACTTTCGTGGTCGGTGTGCTGCGCGGCGAGAAGGCGGCCGAGATGCTCACGGCGGCCGTTGCGCTGGCGGTTGGTGCCATTCCCGAGGGGCTGCCGGCGGCGGTGACCATCACCTTGGCCATCGGAGTGGCCCGGATGGCCAGGCAGCGGGCCGTGATCCGGCGGCTGCCCGCGGTCGAGACCCTCGGTAGCACCACCGTCATCTGTACCGACAAGACCGGCACGCTGACCGAGAACCAGATGACGGTCCGGGAGCTGTGGACCGCGAATGGCAGCTTCGCGCTGAGCGGGTCCGGGTATGCCCTGGAGGGTCGGCTCGTCGACAACGGCGGGCTGCCCGTCGATGTCGCGGCCGACCAGGCGCTGCGCTGGTGCCTGTTGGCCGGTGCCCGTTGCAACGACGCGCGGCTCTCACAGCAGGACGGCCGGTGGCAGGTCGTTGGCGACCCCACCGAAGGGGCGCTGCTGGTTGCCCGTCGATGTCGCGGCCGACCAGGCGCTGCGCTGGTGCCTGTTGGCCGGTGCCCGTTGCAACGACGCGCGGCTCTCACAGCAGGACGGCCGGTGGCAGGTCGTTGGCGACCCCACCGAAGGGGCGCTGCTGGTTGCC
>PKWT01000411.1 GCA_003132125.1 Micrococcales bacterium
CCGGCCGTCACCGAGCCGCCGGGCGAGTTGATGTAGAGCCAGATGTCCTTCTCCGGGTCCTCGGCTGCCAGGAGCAGCAGCTGGGCGCAGATGGCGTTGGCGTTGTCATCGCGCACCTCGGAGCCGAGGAAGATGATCCGCTCCTTGAGCAGGCGGTTGTAGATGTGGTCGTCCAAGCCGGCCATCTGCCCGTTGGCCGCTGCGACGATCTCGTTGCTGTGGCTCACCATGTCTCCATCTGTCTCGATCGCTCCGACTGGATCCCGGACCTTTCGGCCCCGTCGTTGACCCTAACGCCCGACCCCGCCGGGGAAGTCCCCGGAACCGCGCGTGTTCGCCCTGAGCGCAGCCATCACCGCACGGACGTGAGCGAACAGCCACGAGCGAACNNGAGCGAACAGCCGCGGACGGTCCTACGTGACGGCCACACCCACGGTTCGGTGCGTCACACCGGCCCAGTCATCGGGCGAGGTGACCCGTCGACCATCGACCAGCACCTTGATGCCGGGCAGGTCGGCAGCGCGCAACAGCTTGTAGTCGGCGTGATCGGTCTGAACGACGGCCGCGTCGACGGCATCGCCCTGGTGGTATGCCGTCAGCTTCAGCGCGACGAGCTCGTCGTCGGAGTACAGCGGGTCGTGGACCGAGACCAGGGCTCCCCGCGACTCGAGAGCGGCCACCGTGGGGAAGACGCCCGAGAAGGCCGTCTCCTTGACCCCACCGCGGTATGCCGCGCCGAGAACCACCACGCGCGCTCCCTTCAGGTCCCCGTAGGCACCCTCGAGCAGACCCACCGTGTATTCCGGCATGGCCGCGTTGGCCGCGCGGGCCGAACGGACGACCGTCGCGCTGGGGTCGTTGTGCAGATAGAGCCGGGGGTAGACCGGGATGCAGTGGCCACCCACGGCGATACCGGGCAGGTGAATGTGGCTGTATGGCTGGGAGTTGCTGGCCGCGATGACCTGGAAGATGTCGATGCTGTGGCTCGCCGCGAACATGGCGAACTGGTTGGCCAGACCGATATTGACGTCGCGGTAGGTCGTCTCGGCCAGCTTGGCCAGCTCGGACGCCTCGGCGCTGCCGAGGTCCCAGACGCCGTTGGGGCGGTCGAGATCGGGCCGCTCGTCGAAGTCGAGCACGGCCTCGTAGAACTCCGTTGCGGCCTTGGCGCCGGCGGCAGTCAGGCCACCGATCAGCTTCGGGTACTTGCGCAGATCGGCGAAGACGCGCCCGGTGAGCACCCGCTCGGGACTGAAGACGACGTGGAAGTCGGTGCCCTGCTTGAGCCCTGAGCCAGCCTCGAGCATCGGGGTCCAGCGTTCTCGGGTGGTGCCGACCGGGAGGGTCGTCTCATACGAGATGAGCGTGCCCGCGGTGAGGTTCGCGCCGATGTCGCGGGTGGCGGAGTCCATCCAGCCGAAGTCGGGCTTGCCCTCGCCGTCGACGAACAGCGGCACGACGACGACAACCACGTCGGCACCGGGCACCGCCTTGGTGTAGTCCGTGGTGGCCGTCATCAGCCCCGCGGACACCGCCGCCGCGAGCCTGGTCTGCAGGTCGGTCTCACCCGGGAACGGCTCGCGACCGGCGTTGACGGCCGCGACGGTGTCGGCGTTGACGTCAACACCGATGACCTCGTGGCCCTTGGTGGCGAACTGAACGGCCAGTGGCAAACCGATCTTGCCCATGGCAACGACGCAGATCTTCACAAAGACACCCATCCTCTTTGAAACCGGCTAGTGAGGCGCAACCCCCACGATCATACGGAAGCCGGGGACCGCTCTTGACGTGCGTCCGCTGGATCCCCGACACGCCACCGTGACAGGATCAAAGCGAGCTGAGCCCAACGCCTCTAGCGCCTCCAACGCCTCCTACGCCCCGGAAAGCCGGCCACATGAAGATCCTGTCGATCGTGGGAGCCCGACCCCAGTTCGTGAAGCTGGCGCCCATCGCGCACGCGCTGGCCCCGGGCGGTCACGAGCACGTCATCGTGCACACCGGGCAGCACTATGACGCCAACATGTCGGACGTGTTCTTCGAGGACCTGGACATCCCGGCGCCGAATGTCCACCTCGGCGTCGGATCGGGCAGCCACGGAGTCCAGACCGGCGCCATGTTGTCGGCCATGGACGGCGTGCTGGACGAGCATCGTCCCGACTGGGTCCTCGTCTATGGCGACACCAACTCCACGATCGCCGGTGCACTGTCGGCGGTCAAGCTGCACTTCCCCCTCGCGCACCTCGAAGCTGGCCTTCGCTCGTTCAACCGCCGCATGCCCGAGGAGCACAACCGGGTCCTGACCGATCATGCAGCCGACCTGTGCCTGGCACCGACCCAGACCGCCATCGACCACCTGATCCGCGAAGGACTGGGTGAACGAGCGGTGCTGGTCGGCGACGTCATGACCGATGTCTGCCTGAGCGTTGCCGCCCAGGTGCGGGACTCGGCTCCGCTGCTGCCAGAGGGCGTGGACGGCTCGCAGGACTACCTGGTGTCGACCATCCACCGAGCTGAGAACACCGACGACCCCGAGCAGCTGCGGAGCATCATCGACGCGTTGGCGGCACTGCCCATCCCCGTCGTACTGCTGGCCCATCCGCGGCTCGTGGCCCGCGCGGCAACGGCCGGGATCGACCTCAAACGGGGCGCGTTGCGGCCCACCGCGCCGTTGGGCTATCCCCAGATGGTCGCCGCCGTGCTGCACTCACGCGGCGTCGTCACCGACTCCGGCGGGCTCCAGAAAGAAGCCTTCCTGCTCGGGGCTCCGTGCACGACCCTGCGCACCGAGACGGAGTGGACGGAGACCGTCGATCTGGGGTGGAACGTCCTTCGCCCGCAGGTCGATGACCTGGCCGCGGTCGTCATGCGGCCACGGCCTGCGCCGTCCACCGCCTCACCGTATGGCGATGGGCGGGCTGCCGAGGCCACCGTCGCCACCCTGATGAGGCACCTGCGCTGACACACACCCGAAAGCGCTCAGACCAGACCCGTGAGGTCGCACACATCGTTCATGACGTTGCGATTCTTCGACAGTCTGTGCGACTTCACGGGGACGCCAGGCCCTTGGGGACGCCCCAGCTGATCAGGTCCAGGGGATGTCGACCGTCCTGCCGGTCCGAGCCGACTCGATGACAGCCTCGGCAACGATCACCGTGGCCATGCCCTGCTCGAGGGTGACGATGTCCGCCTCCTTGCCCAGCACGGCGTCGCGGAACTGCTCGTGCTCGACCTTCAACGGCTCCGGCTTGGAGATCGCGTAACGCACCACGTCGCCCTCGGAGACACCACGGAACTGCGCGATGTCATCCCACGTCGTCTGCACCAGGCCGTTGGCGTAGAAGGTCAGGTCGGCGGTCAGTGTGTTTGCCACGAAGGTGCCGCGTTCGCCGGTGATGACCGTGACCCGTTCCTTCAGCGGCGAGAGCCAGTTGACCAGGTGGTTGGTCACCGTGCCGTCGGCCAGCAGACCGGTGACGGCGACGAGGTCCTCGAACTCACGACCGCTCTTGGTCAAGGTGCGCGCGCCCACCGAGGTGAACGGCTGCTGGGTCACCCAGGCAGTCAGGTCGATGTCATGGGTGGCCAGGTCCTTGACCACGCCGACGTCCGCGATACGCGCTGGAAACGGGCCCTGACGCCGGGTGGTGACCTGGTAGACAGCGCCCAGGTCGCCGGCCTCGAGGCGTGCGCGCGCGGACTGCAACGCCGGGTTGTAGCGCTCGATGTGACCGACCGCCCCGATCAGACCGCTGGCGGCGAAGGCGTCGGCGAGCTTGCGTGCCGACAGGGTGTTCTGAGCCAGCGGCTTCTCGATCATCGCGTGGACGCCGGCCTGGGCCAGCGCCATGCCGACCGGCTCGTGGTAGATCGTCGGAACGGCGACCATGCAGTAGTCGATGCCGGCAGCGATGAGCTCTTCGATGCTGTTCAGCAGCGGGATACCGCCGGCGACGCCGTGCTGGTCACCGCCGGGGTCGGCGACGGCCACGAGGTCAACGCCCTCGAGCCCGCCCAGAACCCGAGCGTGGTGACGGCCCATCATGCCCAGCCCGATCAGGCCGGCGCGCAGGTTCGCCACGGTCACGCACCTGCCTTGGCGATGAGGTTGACCGCGGTCACGATGCGCTCGAGATCAGCCTGCGACAACGACGGGTGCACCGGCAGCGACAGGCACTCCTTGGCCGCGCGCTCGGTCTCGGGCAGGTCGACGTCGACCTGGAACGGGGCCAGGCGGTGGTTGGGGATCGGGTAGAACATGCCCGAGCCGATGTTGTACTCGGCCTTCAGCGCTGCCGCCATACCGTCGCGATCCTGCGGGACCCGGACCGTGTACTGGTGGTAGACGTGGACGGCGCCCGCGGCGACCGGGGGTGTGGTGACGCCCTCGATGTTGGCCGACAGGAACGCGGCGTTCTCCTGACGCGTCTTGGTCCAGGCGTCGACCTTGGTCAGCTGGACCCGACCGATGGCAGCGTGGATGTCGGTCATCCGGGCGTTGAAGCCGACGACCTCGTTCTCGTACTGGCGCATCATGCCCTGGTTGCGATAGAGCCTCATCAG
>PKWT01000320.1 GCA_003132125.1 Micrococcales bacterium
TTTTCCGTCAACCTCCCAGTTGGCGCTAAGGACTGGGGCGCGTGCCCTGCGGCCGGGCTCGCGTTCTGCGGCGGCGCGCCGCCGCCGCCTGCTCCGGGGGCACCTGCTCCCGCGGCCCCGCCTCCGCCGTCCGCAGTTGCTCTGGCGGTGTCGGCGTGGGGACAGCTGCAGATGCCGTCTCCGGCCCCGTCGAGGTACCCGTCTGGGACGTTGAAGGAGAGCGGTCATCCCTACACCATCGTCAACGCCAACACCTGGTTCTGGACCGACCCGGCGACCTGGCAGCCGGTGAGCAAGACGGTCACGGCGGGCGCGGTGTGGGGGGCGGCGACCGCTACCCCGGTGCGCCTAAATTTCACGCCGGGGGACGGATCGCGGACCGTTTCGTGTCCTGGGCCGGGGCGGTCGTGGAAGGCCAACGAGCAGACCTGGCTGGCGCCGGTCAACGCGCAGGGCTGCTCGTACCGGTACCCCAACTCCAGCCTCGGGGTCGGCGGTGACGACCAGGTGACTGCGACGTACACGATCACCTGGAACGTCACCTGGTCCGGCTCGGACGGCACGAGTGGCACGTTCAACAACATGCAGACCTCGACCACCTCCCGGTTCGGGGTGGCCGAGGTGCAGACGGTCGTCGTCAACTAGCGACTGCCGCACAACCTGGCCCAGGCCGGGGCCAACCGGTCTGCCGGGGCGACTGCGTCCAGCGCCCGGTCCTCCTTGTACCTGAGCCCTCAGGCAGGACCGGGCGTCCACACGTGTCGTCGCCGAACGCCGGGGGGAACGCGGGGGGAACGCTCCACCCGGGAGGGGGAACGCGGGGCGACCACGCTCCTGTATGCAGGGGAACGCGGCCCGGCGCGGGCCCTGTATCCGCGGGAACGGGCGGCTCGGCCGTCTGTTATCGGATTGTGATGGAACGCCGCGGCAGCGCGTTGACCTGCGCGTTCCCTGTTTGGAGACTGCGTTCCCCCCAGCTCGAGCCCCGCCTGGGCTGCGTTCCCCCCGCGTGAGGGAACGCAACCATCCACACGGCTTGTGGACCGTGCTCGTCGTCAGGTCGACGACGAAGGGAACACGGGTCATGTCGCTGCAGCAGATTTTCGGACGGTGGGAGGAGCAGGCCCACACCATCGACGCCGCGGGCTGTTGGCGCCGCTGGAGCGCCGCCCAACCGGACCTGGCGCAGGTGGGCTCGGCATACGCGCTAGGCGAAGTGGTCACCGACCGCGCACAGCAGGCGCGGGCCAACGAGCTGCTGCTGGCCTTGGTGCGGGTCGGGTCGGTCGACGGGGGAGTTGACAAGAGCGCGGCCACGTTCATGGCCTCGCTGCTGGTTCCTGGCGGGGACCGGATTATCCGCAGCCTCAGGTCCCTGGGACCTGATGTGGATGCCGTTGTCGGTGGGCAGCTGTGGCTGCAGGTGCGGGAGTATCCGTGGCGCTGCCGGCCCAGGGCGGTCGCTAAGAACGCCTTGATGGAGACCCGCCGTGCCGTCCTTAAGGACTACGGGGCCACGACCGCGCGCCGGGCTGCCCTGGTGCTGCTTGCCCCGCCGGATCTGACCGAGGCGTTGGACCGGCGCTGCGTCGACGTCGCCGAGCACCCGGTCGCCGATCTGGCACTGCTGGAGCTGCTCGCCTGGGCCAGGGCGCGGGGGGTCCTTGAGCTGCGCGACGCCACCTTACTGTGGGAGCTGGTCCTAGCCGCCACCGAGGACGAGACAGCGGCGGCGTCGCCGGTCGGCCTGGCGCGGGGCGTCAGCTCCATTCGGGCCGGCGTGAGCGTGGCCGCGGCCCGGGGTGTGACCACTCGGACCGTGCACCGTCAGCGTGATCGAGCCGTGGACCTGCTGCGGTCGGCCAGAGACAACTGTGAAATTAGTCCGGCCTCACGTGTCCAGCCGGAGGGGGTCCGGGTGCTTACAGGGATAGGACCCACTTCTCTGGAAGGCAGGAACGCATGACCCCCCATCAGCAGCCAGCTGCTCTGGCCTCGCTCGAGCAGGCCGCCGTCCTCGTCCAGGCTGCGTCCGGCGCCGACACCGCCGCCATCGACGCGCTCGAGGCGATCACGGCCGACCTGCGCCGCGCTCGGGCGGCCCGGCGCGAGCTTGCCGTCAGGGTGCCCACCGAGATGCTGCGCCAGGTCCTGCTCGAACGGTCCAGGGGCCGGGCATGAGCACCACCACNNTGGCGTGCGGTCCGGGCCGGCCGGTTCCGCCCCGACCGCCACCGCACCGGCGACAACTCCGGACTGGTCTGCGGTCCCGACATCATCTCTGGCCCGCTCGTCGTGGTCGCCGGTGCGCACGGCTGGTCCGGGACTTCGACGACCGCCCTGCTGATCGCCGACGCGGTCACCCGCCGAGGCGTTCGGGCGCGGGTCGTCGACGCGGCCGCACCGGCCCGCTCCGGGTTCGCCGCCGCGGCCGCGACCGAGCACGGCGTCGACGACAGCGGAGTGTGGCGCTTGGGCAGCCGCGGCGGGGTCAGCCTGCAGCGGCTAGCCCATCCGGTGCGGCGTCCGGACGGCGTCCCGGTGCCACTGCCGACCGAGGAGGGGACCGTCACCGTGGTCGACGCCGGCTGGCCGATCACCGACCTCCTCGACCACCTTCAGGGCGGCGAGGGGCGGCATTGGCTTACCGCGCTGCTTCGTTCAGCGCAGCTGGTCCTGACGGCCAGGGCCACCGTCCCGGGCCTGCGGCACGCCGAAGCCACCCTTCAGGTCCTTGACGCCCCCGGCCGCCGGATCGCGCTGGCGCTGGTCGGCCCGCGCACACTCCCGCGGTGGCTGATGGCCTCCGCCGGCGCGGCCGTCCTGACCGTCCAGCGCGAGGGCTTCCTGGTCACGGTCCCAGACCGGCCCCATCTGAGCGGTGCCGGGCTGACCCCCGCGCCGCTACCGCGGCAGCTGCACCCCACCGGGGACTGGCTGCTGAACCTGACCCACCCGCACGACCAACCACAGACACCGCCGCAAAGGCGCCCCAAGAAGTACCTCATCTCGCATCTCAACACGCACAGGAAGGACGACCTGCGATGAGCAGAACATCAACGATCACCCAGGCGGTACAGACTCTCGCCGCTGTATGCCCGGTCGCACCACCGGGCATGCAGGCCTACCAGGACCAGGTCCTGGGGTGGGTCAAGTGGGGTGTCATCAGCCTGATCACCATCACCGCGCTGGTCTCCGTCGGCGCGATCGGCGTGGGCAAGA
>PKWT01000369.1:0-2823 GCA_003132125.1 Micrococcales bacterium
TACCCACCGCAGCACCGTCCATCGGCTGGTCGAGCCGGAAGGCTGGAACATAGGATTTCGCGTCGTTCATCCGGCCGCGCATGTAGGGGTCGACCGACAGGAAGGTGTTGCGGACGAGGATCTCGCCGTCGTCCGGAGGGCGGAGCTCAACGTCGACAAGGGTGAAGTCCTCATCGACGGGAACTCCCTGGGGGCGGCGGGTGAGGTGCCATTCGCGGCTGTAGGTCATGCGACCATCCTCACATCGATGCGGGTAGGTCACGTCCGGGTGGCCACCGGCGGAATGTTCTCGCGGTCTGCCCGGTTGCTCAGATAGACTGATAGAAACCGGTCGCAGGGCCGTTCCGGCCGTGAGGTCGGTGTTGACAAGTGAACAGTGCGACGTGTGCCACCCCATGGGGGTGATCGGTTTCGACGTTGATCGTCATTCCAGGAGAAGCGGGTCGAGGACGCAGGGTTAACTCGTTAACGATCCTTGCAAACTAATAGGTGCCGATTCCAATCGCNNCCGTCAGCCTAGGCTTGCTTTCGGCCTAGTTCCTGACGTCAGCTAGAAAGCTTGCTGGGCGCCCTTGTCGTGGGGGTTGCCCGGGACTCTTACACGACTGGGCCTGTCAGTGAACGTGTGCGTGCGAGCACTGGGGCCGAGAAAATCCATAGCGCACTGCACCCGGAGAAGTCCTGGTTTATTGTCAGCGGACGCGGGTTCAATTCCCGCCACCTCCACCACTCATGGGCACGTCGTGCTGGATACCGTCAATGACGAGGGCCCGATCATGCGATCGGGCCCTTTGTCGTTGGCGAGATGGGACACGTGCGATGTGCCAGCCGCAGTGGCAGCCGCGTGGTGCGTCGGCCGCGATGAACCGGACGGCTGCGGCATACGTGTTCCGAGTAGTCCACTGGGAGGTCACGAGGTCACTCCCAGCTCGTTCACTGGGAGGTCACCATGTCCGGTCCCACGATCACCGTCCGCTTGCTCGGCGCCGCCGCCACACTCCTGCTCGCGTCCGCCTGCGGCACCAGCGGCACGACAGCCCCGCGTGCGGGAACGAATGCCATCAAAGCCGTGGCGCCCGGTGCCGTGTCGGCTGCCGGCGTCCTGGGCGTCGCCACCACCTCGATGGGCCCCGTTCTGGTCGACAGCAAAGGCTTCACCGTCTACCTGCTGACGGCTGACACGCCGGGGCATTCGTCCTGCGATGCGCAATGCCTGCAGTTCTGGCCCATCGTGTCGGCGCCTGCCGGGGCCACGGTGCCCACGGTGTCGGGCGTCACCGCGGCTCTCTCGGCCACGAAAGCCACCAGCGGCGCCTCGATGTTGACCGCCGGCGGCTGGCCGCTCTACACCTTCGTCAAGGATCGGTCCCCCGGCGACGTCAATGGCCAGGGCAAGAAGTCGTTCGGCGGCACTTGGTATGCGGTGTCGCCGTCCGGCAAGCCCGTCAATGCACCCTCCTCGAGTGCCGCAACCAACGGAGGCGCCGGCGGTGGCCTCAAAGGCGGCTACGGCTACTGACACGCGGCGAGCGGTCCGGCCAGGAATAGAGCGAAGGGTTGTGGGCGTCTGAACGCCCACAACCCTTCGCTTGCGGTGTCCGTCGTTCAGGTCGATTCCGTGGTTGAGGTCGACTCAGGTCGAGAGTCGCAGGATGGCCTGCCCCGACAGGGTTCTGATCTCCACGACGGCGATGTCCCGGCGGGCCAGCGAGCTCGCACCCAGGACGGTGAGCTCGCGGTTGGGCAGTGCGCTCCAGGTCGCAACCTGTTGCTCGGCACCGCTCCGGTCGATCACGACCAGCGCGTAGGCGCGTCCGGCCGCAGGGTATGCACCCTTGGCGCTGTAGGAACAGGTCAGGTCGATGCGGGTGCCCCAGGCCATGTCGACCAACCGCGCGCTCGCGGTGACCGGCGACGGCACGACGGCGCTCATGGCCAGGTTTGCGGTGCCGGAGGAGATCGAAGCTGATGGTGTGCTCGGCGGTCGGGCGGGGGAGTCCTGACCGTTGAGGGCCACCGCGCCCACGGCGACCAGACACGCTGCCGCGGCCGCCGCAGTCCCGACAGCCAGGCGACGCCATACGCGCTCGCGGCGCACCGCCCGCGCCAACGACGGCAGCAGCGTGTCCGGCAGGGTTTCGACCTCTGCGGTCAGATCCTCGACGGACACACGGGACATCAGGCCCGGCAGACCCGCGAGCTCACCGACGGCGCTGGCACAGGCGGCACAGCCCTTGAGGTGATCCTCGAACTCGCGTCGTTCGACCGGCGACAGCGCGCCCAGGACGTACGCCGCGTCATACAGCTCGAACTCGTCGGCGCTCATGGCCCCACTCCCATTTCATCCAGGGCCAGGCGCAGGGCGCGCAGCGCATAGTGCGTGCGTGACTTCACGGTTCCCTCAGGGATGTCGAGCCGTCGTGCCGTTTCGGCCACCGAGCGCCCCCGGTAGTAGCACTCAACCAAGACGAGCCGATGGTCGTCGGAGAGTCGGCTCAAGGCATCCGCGACCACCCAGGACTGCAACAGGCGGTCCGTCTCATCACCGACCGGGGCGCTCTCGGGAGGCTCGGCCGTCGTCACCTCAAGCTGCGCGCGCCGGGTGCGCCACTCGTCGATGACCAGGTGGCGCGCGACCGTGAAGAGCCAGGCCCGCGCTGAGCCTTGGGCCTGATCGAGGATCTTGGGGTTGCGCCAGGCGCGCAGCAGAGTCTCCTGGACGATGTCCTGGGCGCGGGCGCGATCGCCGTTGGTCAGGCGCACGCAGTAGCCCCAGAGGGCAGCGGCGTGCTCGTCGTGGAGCTCGCGCATGAGCTCCGCCTG
>PKWT01000369.1:2879-4920 GCA_003132125.1 Micrococcales bacterium
TGCTCCCTGATGGCCTCCATGTCGAGGCCGCGAACTCCCTCGATCACCGAGTTCAGCCCGGCGGCCGGGAGGGCCCCTGGCTGGACGAAGACGAGGATGCCCTCGCGGAACGCCATCAACGTGGGGATCGACGTGATGTTGGCCATCTGGGCGAGATACTGCTCAGCCTCGGTGTCGACCTTGGCGAACACGATGTCCGGGTTCGCGGTCGCCGCCGCTTCGAACACGGGGGCGAAACGGCGACACGGACCGCACCACGCGGCCCAGAAGTCGACCAGCACGATCTCGCTCTCGGTGATCGTTGTGTCGAACGTGGTCTCGGTCAGCTCGATGGGGCTCATGGAGTCTGCAACGGACAGGATCTGGCGACCATTCCCGCATGGTGCCCACGTCACTGGCAGGCTGAGTCCATGAGCAGCGTGAACGACGGGATTGCCGCCTACTGGAACGACTATGCCGACGCGTATGACGCCGAGCCCGACCATGGCCTGGGTGATCCGGCGACGCGCGAGGCTTGGCGTCTGCTGCTCGAGCGCTGGCTGCCGGCACAGCCCAGTGATGTCGCCGATCTTGCGTGTGGCACCGGCTCTCTGACGGCGCTCGTCGCCGGGCTCGGGCACCGCGTGATGGGGATCGACCTTGCGGGCAACATGGTGGATCGGGCCAGGGCCAAGACCGCGCAGTTCGGCGAGCACGTCGCCATCAGGCAGGGCGACGTCTCGGCGCCGCCGATCGAGCCGNNCTCGTCGAGGGTCGTTGGTGGTCTGTCGGTGACGCGGGCTACAACGACGACGCTCGTATGCCGTGGGCCGGGGGAGTGCGCGCGGTGGATCTGGCCGCCGCGCTCGAGCCGCTGGTTGGTCACATCGAGGTCGTCCCGTTGGCTGACCCGGTGTTCTGGGGCAAGGAGATCGTTGACGAGCGGTACCTGCTGGTCGCCGATATCTGAACCCCCGACTGGCATCAGCGCGCAAAGTTGACAAGATGTCCTCATGACAAACATCCCCTCAGTGTCCAACTCGATCACCGTCCGGCTCGACCTCCCGGCGCGCACCACCGCCGTGAGCGAGCTCACCACCGCGATCGAGACCAGCGGGGGACTGGTCACGGGGCTGGACGTCACCGCGTCGGGCCCTCAACGGCTGCAGGTGGACGTGACTGCGGCGGCACGGGACACCGCTCACGCCGATGAGATCGTCGCCGCGATGCGCGCTGTCAACGGCGTGGAGATAGGCAAGGTGAGCGACCGCACCTTCTTGATGCACTTGGGCGGCAAGCTCAAGATCGAGTCCAAGGTGCCGATCCGCAACCGTGACGACCTGTCGATGATCTACACCCCCG
The DNA here is from genome assembly GCA_003132125.1 of Micrococcales bacterium. Taxonomy (GTDB): domain Bacteria; phylum Actinomycetota; class Actinomycetes; order Actinomycetales; family Dermatophilaceae; genus UBA4719. The sequence goes on from PKWT01000369.1 coordinate 4,221, forward strand.
GAGTGGCTCGGGTGTGCATGGCGATTGCCGCGAACCCCGCGGATGCGCGTCGGCTGACGATCAAGCGCAACACGGTCGCGGTGGTGACCGACGGAAGCGCTGTCCTGGGCCTGGGCAACATCGGCCCGCTGGCTGCGCTTCCTGTCATGGAGGGCAAGGCGGCACTGTTCAAGCGGTTCGGTGACATTGATGCCTTTCCGATCTGCCTGGACACGCAGGACGTCGACGAGATTGTGGCCGTCGTCAAGGCCATCGCGCCCGTTTTTGCCGGCATCAACCTGGAGGACATCTCGGCCCCGCGCTGTTTCGAGGTTGAGGCCCGGCTGCGCGCCGAGCTCGACATCCCGGTCTTCCACGACGACCAGCACGGCACCGCGATCGTGGTGCTTGCCGCGCTGCGCAATGCGCTGCGGGTGGTGGGCAAGGAGCTGAGTGAGGTCAAGATCGTGCAGAGCGGAGCCGGGGCGGCCGGCACCGCGATCCTGAGGCTCTTGATGAAGGCCGGTGCCACCGACATCGTGGTCGCCGACAGCCGCGGGGCAGTCCACGCCGCCCGCGAGGACATCGTCCGCGGCGACCGCCCGAACCTGGTCTGGCTCGCCGAGAACACCAACCAACGAGGGGTGACCGGCACCCTCAAGGAGATCATCGCCGGCGCCGACGTCTTCATCGGCGTCTCGGCGCCGAACCTCCTCACGGG
>PKWT01000369.1:4948-5879 GCA_003132125.1 Micrococcales bacterium
CGTGGTCGCATCCGGACGCAGCGATGCCGCCAACCAGATCAACAACGTCCTCGTCTTTCCGGGCGTCTTTCGCGGGTTGCTCGACGCTCAGACCAACGAGGTGACGGACGATGTCCTGTTCGCGGCGGCCAACGCCCTGGCGAACATCATCGGCGCGGACGAGCTGAACGCCGCCTACATCGTCCCCAGCGTCTTCCACCCTGATGTCGCCAAGGTGGTGGCCGCGGCGGTCGAGGCCGCAGCGCGCGCGAACATGACCACCCCGGCGGTATGACGAGGCGACCCACGACGACTGCCTCTGGTCCGGCTGCCGGCGCTGATGTCAGCGTGCCGACCCCGGGCGGTCCGAAGTTGCCCACCGAAAAGCCGTACAGCCAAAGGCTGCGCGCCCAAAAGCGCCTGTGGCGAGTGGCTTTCGGCGTAGCCCTGGCTGTACAGCTGATCGCCGTGTATTCCCCCCAGGGGCTGGCAGGGCCGGGGATCACCGGGCTCGACAAGGTGGTCCACGTTTCGATCTTCTTCGCGCCTGCACTCGCCCTCCTGATGATGGGGGTCCGCGCCCGGTGGGCACTCGGCATACTCGCGCTGCATGCCCCTGTCAGCGAGCTGATCCAGCACTTCTTCCTCCCTCATCGCAGCGGTGATGTGTTCGACGCCTTGGCCGACCTGGGTGGCGTCGCGCTCGGATGGTTTGTCTATGTGGTCTGGGATCGCCGTCACCCCTGATATTCTTTGTGGCATACCCGATGGCTACGGCGCCTAGAAGCGTCACAGACACAGCAGTTGAGAATCATCGGGCCCTGCCGGATAGCGACCGTTATCTCCGGCCCGCCGGGCGCAGTCAAGACCATCGCGCCTGAGGTTCGTTCTCATTGTTGCCGTTGGACCGGTAACCCGAGGCCGTTCCTACCTCGAGTACCGAATTGGATAT
>PKWT01000258.1 GCA_003132125.1 Micrococcales bacterium
CAAGAGGCGCCAACTTCGGCGTTGGTGCGGGCCAGACGTCCAGAGACAAAGTCTGGACGCGGTGGCAAGCCGGTGTACCGCAATGTCCCGCTGGCCTCGGCCGCATCTGGGTAAAGCGCGACCAGCCAGTGCGCCTTTTCGATTCGTTCCCTGACCACCATGCAGCCCCTGTGGGGCGCACCTCGCGATGATGCGACCTATCGCGCGGTACGCCGGCCCTAAGGGATCACGGACACCAGAATCAGTTGGGACTCACCGACACTTGGGTCGCTCAAGCGCCGAGCCACAGGAGACATCAATTGCGGAGAGTCTTCGTCTGTTTGCAGCGGCGCTACTTGTGTTGGCCTTTGGCCAGTCGGGAGCCGACCCCGGAATCTGTCTTGTGTCAGTTTTTTGTTGATCCGCTTCGCCATCATGACACAGCCGACCGACAGACCCCGATGTGACGCCGACACTGGGCTCTCCAACCTTGGGCATCCGCGCGAAAGGTCACTGCCAGGACGGCGGCACGAGATGAGGACGTTCTATGCCGGAACGATCGTGAATGGGCCCCCGCCCACTCAGCGGTGGATGCCGCTGCCGACGATAACCGGGCCGAGTCCTGTCGGCTCGATCTGGAACGCCGTCACCGTCCCTGGCGTCCCAAATCCGATCACTTCGGGCTGGAGGAAGACGGCCGGATCGATTCGATACCGGCTGCCTTGGCTGCGGCGACCAGTCGAAGGTCGTACGCGACGAAGGCCGTGAGGTCGGCCTGGATCGAGAGCGCGCCCGCCAGGTGGATCGCGTCCAGGGTGCGCAATAGTGGTTCGCCGACGTCTGCAGCCTCGTCGAGGAGCCCGCTGCTCAACGGAATCAGATCCAACTGGGACATCAGCACTCTTGCTGCAGGTACCACGTCCGCATCTAGACGTCGCGCGGCACGGACTACTTCCACCTTCGCGAGTTCGCTGGTCACCATGGGCGTACCCGTCTGTTCGGAAAGCCACAGCGCCAGCGCGGCGCTCTCACTCTCCTCGAACAGCAGCTTGAGCAACGCGGACGAATCCAGATAGATCATCGGTCCTCGCGTAGGTCGTCGAGCACCGCCCCGCTCGCCCTGCCTGCCTTGACCCTTCGTGGAAGTCGCAAGACTCCAGAGGACGGAATCAGATGACCGTCCGCAATCAAGCGCTCACGCGCGCCTCGTGCCGGATCCGGCGGCACGAGTAGGGCAACCAGCTGTCCCCGTTCGGTGACCTCGACCGTCTCGCCGGACTTGACCCGGTCCAGGTAGCGACTCGCGTGCTGGCGTAGCTCTCGAACTCCAATGCGCTCCATCCCGCTAATGTAGCATCTCAAGTGCTACATCAGTCTTGCCGTCGCCACGTCACTTGCACGTGGTGTAAAGGCAAGCGAACCTCGACCGGACAAGACCGCCCCCGCAACGCAGCAGATGCGGGCGTTAGCCAAGACGCAATGTTCAGGACCCTGCCCGCCCTGGGTTCGTGTCAATCCGGTTGCCCAACACCTTGGCTGCGTCATACTGCGGCCGTGACTGAATCGCGAGGGCAGCGCTGCTTGGCCAGGGTCTCGGGCGACGCCAGTGAGCTCGCGGGTGGCACCCACTCCCACGAGCACTCGCGCATCCAGACGATCGGGCAGTGGATCACCGCCTACGGGGGGACGTCGCCGCGCCCGGTCGGGGAGGGCCCTGACTCGCGCGCTGGCATCTCGTCCTTGGGACTTCGGACGTTCGTCTTCAACCCGGGCTCATTCAGCGGATTCGTGCTGTCCCACGGGATCGGGTACTGAGTGGGCCACCTTGTCAGGTTCGCCGCTGTTGCCCTGGCCGTTCTCGTGCTGACCGCCTGCCAGGGCAACAGCGGCACGCCCTCAACCTCGCCCAGTAGGTCCACGACGACCTCGCAGTACCCCGCCGGGACCGGCGGCACCAGCCCTTCGGCCAGTGTCTCGGCGACCAGCGGCTGGCCGCTGACGACTGGTGCAGCCAAGGCTGCGGTCGACGGCCGCGACTACACAACCCTGTACACGGTCGACCCGCATGGTAGCTCCGGCGCACGGGTTGGCGTACGCACTATCCGCGACGACGGCAGCACAGTCATCGACAGCAGCCCGGCTCCGGGGCCGGGTGAGTTTCTCACCCAGTCACAGGTCGGCATCCAGACCGGCCAGTCCCGTACGTGGTTCCCACCGCAAACAGGTAAGCAGCCCCGGCAGGCCATCGCTGCGGCGGCCCATGGGCGGTCCGTGGTCTGGGTTGAGACGAAGAGCACCGACCTTTTCTTCCAGGACTGGAAGGTGTTCGCCGCGCGCGTCGGGCAGGGCCAGCCGATTCTGCTGGGTGACTCCTTCGACATAACCAAGACCGACCAGGTCCCGCCACCGCCGGGGGTCGAGATCATCACGACGGACGGTGTCCACGCCTGGTGGATGATGACGTACCCGACGAAGAGCCCGCGAGGGTTTGGCGCACGGATCATGGTTCGGGACATCGCCGGGCACGAGCCGCTGACTGTCGCCGTGGACAAGGCGAAACTGCCGGTTGCCACCGGTGGAGGTGTCGCGTACGTGCGCTCAACCGATGTCGACCCGGCCGTGCCGGCGAACCGGTACGACATCCGGCTCCGCCGCGCTGGCGCCGACACCTTGGTCACGTCGGGTCCGCTGGCCAAGGGCGAGCAGGTGTCCACGATGTGCGCGTCCAAGACCTTGCTCGCGTGGGCGGTGCGATCGCCGGAAACGTCGGCCGAGAATCCTGGCGCATGGGCAAGTGGGCACCTGCACGTGATGATGCTGGCGACGAAGGCCCAGCACACGATCGAGCTCGACGACAACGCCTGGTCACTCGACCTCAGCTGCGGGGACACCTTCGTCGCCTGGGGCAACGGCTCCGGCAACGGCGACCCCGGCCAGTACGTCGTCGACGTGCCCAGCGGCAAGCTCTGGAAACTGGGCGAGTCCCCGGGGATCAGCGCCGTCCGCGCCGCCGGCACCATGCTGGCGTGGACACTGCCGCCCAAAGCGCAGGAAGCGGCACCGTGGCGGGTCACGAAGTGGCACGCGCCGTAGCCCAGGGCCGTGGCACGCACCCTCGACGAGGACAAGACCGGGCATTGGCTTGCCAGGTTGGAACCGAAAGCGCAAGGTCGGGCATCTCTCTCAAGTCGATGATCACTGCTCCCCACCGGGGGCTGAAGTCGCAACCATTGCGGTAGAAGCGGATGTTCGTGCACTCCCCATCTAAATCACTTCCGATCCTGTCGGCCTGGTCGAGTCCCCCTCAAGGGCTCACCCATCCGGCGCGTCCCACGACCCGCCGCCCCATGTACCAAGAGCCTTCAGCAGTCCCTATGGGCCCGTCGCGAATGTGATCTGGTAAGGCGCCGACGCCGACGATCGCACGAAGGTGACGAATCGAGTGTTGACGCCGTTACCCCACGCAGCGGCGTCCTCTTTCGAGAATCGAAGGTCGAAGTCGGCGAGCACCGTGAAGTGGTCGGCGGACACCCACTCGCCAGGCTGCGTGTGCGTCACGGTCCCCGCGATGAGCACGAGGTTCCCCTCCGTCTGGTTTGCCCTCTGGGAGGGGTCCACGTACTTCTGGCCGGCGGCATACAAGCCGTTCTTCTGCCATGAGGTCAAGAATGACTGGAGGTACGCAGCCGCCTCCTTGTAGACGGCGCTGCGGTCGGACGACGCGGTTGAGGTGGCCGTCGCCGTTGATGACGGAGTTACCTGGGGTATCGACGCGGTTGAGGTGACCGTCGGCATTGATGACGGAGTTACCTGGGGGGTCGACGCCTCGCTACATCCCGAACTGAGAAGGAGCGCGGCAGCAGCAAACGGAACACCCCATCTAGCCCTCATCATGGAATGTTCACCGCATCCTTAAACCTGTCCACGTAATAGGTCACCCCGTTTCTTGTCCGAACTCCAGTTACCCGACCGTCTGCACGGCGGTTCGCTGACCAACGTTCATGACCCCGCCCAACCCAGGCGCGGTCATCGCGCTACTCACGCCGCATCCTGCCACCGGTGGCCCACGCACGCACCAGCTTCGCGGGTAACACAACGCACTCGGACATCAAGCATGACCGGAAGACTCTCAGGCTTGGGCGGGCTGCGGTCATCGGCTATGAGAGTGCGCATTGGACGAGGGATCCGGCTCGTCCTGCCTGTCTTGTATCGGCGATCCGAGTTGCCGTCCCTAGCCGGTGAAGACTTTCTTTACTGACTCAAGGCGCGCCTTCGGCGCGCGGCACGTGCTCCGGCGAGGCACCGCGATGGGGCCCCACGCTTACGGCCTCCGGCCGACGCGCACCCCACCGCACCTCACCGGATCACGTCCACGCACAACAAAGAGGACGCCCCGATTCAGTCTCGGGACGTCCTCACCACCGCGCCGCCGACCCTTCGCTGGAGCATCCGGCAGACACTCCAGGCCGGTCAAGCCCCAGCTCCAGCACGGTCCGGGTGAACACTCCGTGTTCCTGCCCCAACACCGACGATGTCACCAGGGGCTTGACAGTCCTTGCGGTCTACCTCAAGCGCTCCGCTATCGGTTCAGTGGCTCTCTCTGCCTGGCCCCGTTCTGGCCCCAACACTGTGCACGCCATGCCCGCCGATGAACGACCGAGGCGCCAGTCGAACGCGCTATCGTGCGGGCCGATTGTGTGCCGCCAATCTGGGGGTCAAGGGGCCGCAG
>PKWT01000275.1 GCA_003132125.1 Micrococcales bacterium
GACCGATCGCGCCTGGACGGACACGAGCTCACGTCGGCAGCACGGCCAGCTCTCGGGGCCTCAGGTTGAGCCGTTCGATGCCGTCATCGGTCACGACCACGATGTCTTCGATCCGCGCTCCATGTTTACCCGGCAGGTAGATGCCAGGCTCGATGGAGAACGCCATACCGGGCTCCAGCAAAGTGCTGTTGCCGGCCACGATGTAGGGGTCCTCGTGGGTCTCCAGCCCGATGCCGTGACCGGTGCGGTGCAGGAACGCCTCGCCATATCCGGCGGCGGCGATGACGTCGCGCGCCGCTGCGTCGACCGACTCTGCGGTCGCTCCTGGGCGGGCGTGCTCGCAGGCGGCCAGCTGTGCCTGCAGGAGCACGGCGTAGTACTCACTGAAGTCAGCGGGCGCGTTCCCGAGACAGTAGGTACGGGTCTCGTCCGAGCAGTAGCCGCGCTCGGTGGTGCCGCCGATGTCCACCACCACCGTGTCGCCCGCCTCGATGACCCGGTCGGAGACCTCCGCATGCGGGCTGGCGCCGTTGGGGCCGGAGGCGACGATGACGAAGTCGACCCGCTCGTGACCCTCAGCGATGATCGCGTCGGCGATGTCATGGCCGACCTCGCGTTCTGTGCGACCGACCTGCAGCCACTGCGCCATCCGCGCGTGCACGCGGTCGATGGCGGATCCCGCACTGCGCAGCGCCTGGATCTCGGCCGTGCTCTTGCGCATCCGCAGGTGACGTAGCACCGGTCCGGCCAGGACCTGCGTTGTGTTCGGCATGGCGGCACGCAATCGCAGCACCTTCTCGGCCCACATGTGGTCGTCCAGGGCGACGATGTTGGTGTTGCCCAAGAGTCGTGAAACGAGTGCCACGGGGTCCTCGGTCTCCTGCCATGGCACGATCTGGACGCCGAGCCGGGAGATCGGCGAGGCTTGGGCAGCCGGTTCCTCCAGGGCTGGCACGACCATGCTCGGCCCTCCCTTGGCGGGCAGCACGAGGCAGGTCAGCCGCTCAAGGGGTAAGGCGTGATATCCGGTCAGGTAGCGCAGGTCGGCACCAGGGGTGACCAGCAATGCATCGATCCCCGCCTGTACCAACCCACGACGGGCCAGGGTGATCCGTTCGCCGAGGTCCTCGTGGTCAGACATTCATGCTCCTCTACTCGACCTTGCCCATGACGCGTTTCACGAAGGGCGCACCAGCGATGGCGACGAGGCCGGCAACGCCAATGTAGATCGCCACGCTCTTGAACAAATCGGACGGCGCCTTGTCCTCCAGCGTTCCCGCAGTGAGACCGGCGAACAGGTTGCCGAGCGCTGCCGCCACGAACCACAGTCCCATCATCTGACCAATCCGGTCGCGGGGAGCGAGCTTGGTGATCGAGGAGAGGCCGACCGGGGACAGGCACAACTCACCCATGGTGTGCAGGAAGTACGTCACGACCAGCCACGTCATCGCCACGGAGCCATCGCCTGTCGCGCCTGCGGCACCCCAGGCCAGCACGAAGAAGCCAGCCGCCAGGCCAAAGAGGCCGAGAGCGAACTTCGCAGGGATGGACGGGTTCTTGTGCCGGTGCGCCAGCCACGTCCACGTGTAGCCCAGGACCGGAGCAAGCAGGATGATGAAGATCGGGTTGACGTTCTGCAGCCACGATGTCGGCATCTCCCAGCCCATGATGTTGCGGTTGGTGAGCTTCTCAGCAAAGAGGTTCATCGAGGAGCCTGCCTGCTCGAACCCGGACCAGAAGATGGCGGCGAGAACGAACAGCCAGACGATGACGAGGATGCGTCGCTTGTCCTCGACACCGTAGTGACCGCCGAACAGCAGGTAGGCGAAAAAGAGCCCTGCGATGACGAGGATGCCGTAGCCCAGCCATGTGGCCACGTCGGTGACCGACATCGGGACCGTGCCCGATACCCCAAGCCAGGCCAGGAGGCCCACCGTTGACAGGATCGCCGTGAAGATCGTGTAGAACTTGCGTGACAGAGCCGCCGTGGCGACCTTGTCGTGGGTCTCCGGGAGCAGACCGGCGCCACCGAGATACCTGGAGCCCATGCGGTACTGGACGAGCCCGATCAGCATGCCGAAACCCGCGGCGGAGAAGCCCCAGTGGTAGTTGACCTTCTCGCCAAGGGTGCCGCAGATGAACGGACCCATGATGGCGCCCATGTTGATGCCCATGTAGAAGATCGAGAAGCCTGCATCCCGACGCGCGCCGAGTTCTTCCAACTCAGCACCGTTCGGGTCCTGCGTTCCATTGTGCTTGGCACGAGAGTCATATAGCTGACCCACGATGGTTGAGACATTGGGCTTGAGCAGCCCGGTGCCCACGATGATGAAGAACAACCCCATGAAGAAGGTCGGCATGACGGGCAGGCCGATCAGCGGGCCGGCGAGCGTGAAGTGTCCCGCGGCGATGATGCAGCCTCCGACAAAGACCGCGCGTTGCTGACCCCACAGCTTGTCGGCGACCCAGCCGCCGGGCAGGGCGAGCAGGTAGACCAAGGAGGTGTAGAGGCCGTAGATGGCGGCGGACCTCTTGATGTCGAACCCGAGGCCGGCGTTGGCACCGGTGGCAGCGGCGGTCATGAAGAGCACGAGCAGGGCCCTCATGCCGTAGTAGCTGAACCGTTCCCATACCTCGGTGAAGAAGAGCGTCGATAGGCCACGAGGGTGACCGAACCGCATTCCCGCGTCCGACGTCTGTCTGACGTCAGGCGCCTCCATGACTGTGCTGGCCATCGTTCGGCTCCTTCAGTACGTCTTTGCATCGCCATTGATGCTGAGAGTCGCACCGACCGTAGACCGACATTGGAAACAACCCAAATCCCGGACAAATCGACCGCTAATGGCTACATCTGGGGTACAGCTTTGGCTGCTGAAGGCATATCTTGTGTAGTCCCGGCGATCCAGGGATTCACGAAAATCGCCCAACAAGGGCTGTCTCAGACCTCGCGAAACCGGTTTATCGCGGTGAGGAGCGCGTCCCGCTTCTCTGGGTCCGTGACGCCAAGACCGGGCCTCGGGGCGAGCGCAAGAACTCCTACCTTGCCCTGGTGCAGGTTGCGGTGGACGTCGTACGCCGCCTGCCCGACGTCGACCAGGGGATACGTCTTGCTCAGCGTGGGGTGGATGAGCCCGCGGTTGATCAGGTCGTTGGCCTCCCAGGCTTCGCGGTAGTTGGCGAAGTGCGAGCCGACGATGCGCTTGAGGCTCATCCACAGGTAGCGGTTGTCGTACTCGTGCAGGAACCCTGAGGTCGAGGCGCAGGTCACGATCGTGCCACCCCGGCGCGTGACGAAGACGCTGGCGCCGAACGTCTCGCGCCCCGGGTGCTCGAAGACGATGTCGGGGTCCTTGCCGCCGGTCAGCTCGCGGATCTTGGCGCCCAGCCGCTTCCACTCTTTCGGGTCCTGGGTCCTCTCGTCCTTCCAGAACCGGTAGCCCTCGCCGGTGTCATGGCTGCGGTCGATGACCAGCTCTGCGCCCATCCTGCGGCAGAGCTCGGCCTTGTCCGGGCTGGAGACCACACAGATCGGGGTGGCGCCGGACGCGAGCGCCATCTGGGTGGCGTACGAGCCCAGTCCACCGCTGGCCCCCCAGATCAGGACGACGTCGCCGAGCTTCATGCCCGCGCCGTTGCGCGAGACCAGCTGCCGGTATGCCGTGCTGTTCACCAGCCCGGGCGCGGCCGCCTCTTCCCAGGTGAGGTGCTTGGCCTTGGGCATGAGCTGGTTGGTCTTGACCAGTGCGAGGTCGGCCAGGCCGCCGAAGTTGGTCTCGAAACCCCAGATCCGCTGCTCGGGGTCCAGCATCGTGTCGTTGTGACCGTCGGCGTGCTCGAGCTCCACCGACAGGCAGTGCGCCACGACCTCGTCGCCGGGCTTCCATGCGTTGACGCCGGGGCCAGTCCGCAGCACGACGCCGCACAGGTCCGAGCCGATCACGTGGTACGGCAGATCGTGCTTCTTCGTCAGCGGAGAGACCCGGCCGTAGCGCTCGAGGAAGCCGAAGGTCGACATCGGCTCGAAGATCGACGTCCACACGGTGTTGTAGTTGATGGCGCTGGCCATGACGGCCACGATCGCCTCGCCCGGGCCGAGCTCGGGGACGTCGACCTTCTCGACATGCAGGCTTCTCCGGGGGTCCTTGTCGCGGCTGGCCAGGCCGGCGAACATGTCGACCTCGTCCTTGTGCACCGTGACGGCACGATACTGCGCCGGGAGCTCAAGTGCGGCAAAGGTTTCCGGCGATCTGTCGCCGGACAGAATCGCATCGAGAATGGCCTGCATCGTGGAACTCCTCAGAAACGGTCGGGCGAGTCAGGACCGGGGCGTCTGGGCTGAAACTACTTGCGGGTAGGCCAACAGGGGAAGGGATATGAGATTCCTCCCACAGGGTGATATCGCTCACCGCTCGCGCTGGACGAGCGGGTCAGAGTGGGTTACTGACCGGGTGACACAGCCGGCTCGACCAGCTCGACCAGGATGCCACCAGCGTCCTTGGGGTGGATGAAGTTGACCCGGCTGTTCGACGTGCCGCGGCGCGGGGCCTCGAACAACAGGCGGAGTCCTCGCTCACGCAACGTCCGCGACACGGCGTCGACGTCGGCGACGCGGTAGGCCACCTGCTGGACTCCAGGGCCGGAGCGGTCGAGGAACTTGGCAATCGTCGACTCCGGCGTAAGCGGCGCGAGCAGCTGGATGAAGGAGCCGGACGAACCCACTGCCATCATCGCCTCGCGGACGCCCTGCTCCTCGTTGACCTCTTCGTGGGCGAGGCTCATCCCATAGGTGTCGCGATAGAAGGCGATTGCCGCATCGATGTCGTTCACGGCCACGCCCACGTGGTCGATGGCAGTGAAGAGGTCTGCGAGCTTCTCAGTCATGCGGACCAGCCTATGCGTGTCTGGGCACCGGCCTTCGCCCGAGTCGGGGAGGACGGCCGATCTGTCGATCAAGCTGGTCCGCAAGCGGTGCGGCGCGGCTAGAGTGACGGTGAACCCGGGTTGTCGGTAAGCCAGTGGTTGTCGGTATGGCTGCTCAGCCCGCCCAGTACCCAAACCTGTCGTTGGAGGCACTGCACATGAGCGAACGTCCCGTGTCCGTGATCGTCGCCGGAGCGCGTACCCCGCTCGGTCGCCTGCTCGGTTCCCTGAAGGACTTCTCCGGATCAGATCTCGGGGCCATAGCCATCAAGGGCGCCCTGGACAAGGCAGGTGTGACCGGCGACCAGGTGGACTACGTCATCATGGGCCAGGTGCTGACGGCCGGCGCCGGTCAGATCCCCGCACGCCAGGCAGCGGTCAAGGCCGGCATCCCGATGACCGTTCCCGCCCTGAGCATCAACAAGGTGTGCCTCTCGGGCATTGACGCGATCGCTCTCGCCGACCAGCTGATTCGCGCGGGCGAGTTCGAGATCGTCGTGGCCGGCGGCCAGGAGTCGATGTCCAACGCTCCCCACCTGCTGGACAAGAGCCGCGAGGGCTTCAAGTACGGCAACGTGACCCTGCGCGACCACATGGACTGTGACGGCCTGTGGGACTCGTTCACCGATCAGGGCATGGGGCTCTTGACCGAGGCCGGCAACGTTGGGGACGTCCAGTTCACCCGGGCCGAGCAGGACGCTTTCTCGGCCCGGAGCCACCAGCTCGCAGCACGTGCCTGGAAGGACGGGCTGTATGACGACGAGGTCGTCGCGGTGTCGATTCCTCAGCGCAAGGGCGACCCGATCGAGTTCAAGAGCGACGAGGGCATCCGCGCCAACACGACCGCCGAGAGTCTCAGCGGACTCCGCCCGGCGTTCAGCAAGGATGGCACCATCACGGCCGCCTCGGCGTCGCAGATCTCCGACGGCGCTGCGGCAGTAGTGGTGATGAGCAAGGCCAAAGCCGAAGAGCTGGGCCTCACGTGGCTCGCCGAGATCGGCGCCCACGGAGTTGTCGCAGGCCCCGACTCCACGCTGCAGACCCAGCCGGCGCAGGCCATCGCCAAGGCCTGCGCAAGAGAGGGCATCACGCCTGCTGACCTGGACCTTGTCGAGATCAACGAGGCGTTCGCCGCGGTTGGGCTGGCGTCCACCAAGAAGCTCGGCATCGACGCCGACAAGGTGAATGTCAACGGTGGCGCGATCGCGATCGGGCACCCTGTCGGCATGTCAGGCGCCCGCATCACCTTGCACCTCGCCCTGGAGCTCCAGCGTCGCGGTGGTGGTGTCGGCGCGGCCGCTCTCTGTGGCGGCGGCGGGCAGGGCGACGCACTGATTCTGCGCGTTCCCAAGCAGTGATCCCAACCGCGACCGTACTGCCCTTCGCAGCGACGACACCAGTGCTGGATGTCCATTGATGGCCGTGCGATCCGTTGACGTCCCTGCCCTGGTCGATGCGGCCAGGGCAGGTGCTCCGCGCGCCGTCGCCAGGCTGATCTCGCTTGTTGAGGACGCGCACCCGGCACTGCGCGAGGTGATGGCGGCTCTCGCACCGCACACCGGTCACGCGCACATCATCGGCATCACCGGCAGCCCGGGGGTGGGCAAGTCCACGCTGACCAACGCGCTGGTCGGTATCTTGCGAGCTCAAGGCAAGAGGGTGGGCATCCTGGCCGTTGACCCCTCCTCGCCCTTCTCCGGCGGAGCGTTGCTGGGTGACCGTATCCGGATGCAGGACCATGCCCTCGACCCCGACGTCTACATACGCTCGATGGCCAGTCGTGGTCACCTTGGTGGTCTGTCCTGGACGACACCGCAGGCGCTTCGGGTCCTGGACGCCGCGGGATGTGAGGTCGTTCTGGTCGAGACCGTGGGGGTCGGGCAGAGCGAGGTCGAGGTGGCTGGTTTGGCCGATACGACCTTGGTGCTCCTCGCTCCGGGGATGGGCGACGGCATCCAGGCGGCCAAGGCCGGAATCCTTGAGATCGGTGACATCTTCGTGGTCAACAAGGCGGATCGCGATGGCGCCGACGCAACAGTTCGCGACATCCGGCACATGATCAGCCTGGGGGACCGCAGCGAGCCCAACCTCTGGCGCTCTCCGGTGCTCAAGACTGTTGCCGCGCGCGGCGACGGCGTTGCAGAGGTCATGGCCGCGATCGAGGATCACTTCGCGTGGATGGAGGCGTCTGGGACGCTGCGCGATCGGCGAGTGCGTCGTGCGGTCGACGAGATTGAGGCGATCGCCATACAGGCGTTGCGTATTCGTATCGGCGATCTGCGACAAGGGAATCGTGTTGACGAGCTGGCAGCCCAGGTCGTCGACGGAAGCTCAGACCCGTATGCCGCGGCTGATCAGGTCGTCGAAGCGCTGACCTGATCACGCTGTTCGGTTCTCGGGCCGACCGAGCTGTCGATCCGTAGCTCAAGCATCGGAGCAACCTCGACGGCTTCGAAACCGATTCGCACGTTGATGTCGACCATGTGGTGGTTGGTCTCTGCGTTGCAGGTCAGAACCCGAACGCGTCCGAAGCCCGCAGCGGCAAGCTGCTGCAGGTTACGGACCTTGACCGCGGTGCCCAGCCGATGCCCACGATGCTCCCGGTGGACGAGCGTGCCCCACTGCCAGACATCAACGCTCGGTTCAGGCGGCAGGATGAGGTCCGTGTAGGCGACCACGGTGCCGGCCGTGTCGATCGCGAGGGTGGAGAGTCTGGTCCGACCCATCTCCTGCTCCTTGGCGACGTGCTCGAGCCAGAGCTCCGGCATCATCGACTCCGCCTCGAAGTCCACGTCACCGGTCGGGGCGTCGACGCCAAGCTGGTTGCTGAGCGCGCAATACGACGCGATCAGCTCATCGGGCAGTGAGTCCACGAAGGACGCGATCCGGTAGTCCGTGTGGTGCGGCGCGACCTCGGTGGCGAGTGTCTGCAGCAGGGCCGGGTCGACGGGCAGCGGAAGGATTCGGCGTATCTCGTCGATCGCGACGGTGAAGCCGTTGGCCTCGGCGAACCGGCGGTATGGATGGTCCTCCCTGCGGTCGAACGGGTAGGCGCTTTCCGTCACCATGGTTGTCCGGCCCTCTTGCGCCATCCGGGTGACGATCTGAGCGACCAGCGCCGAACCGACACCGCGTCGCCGATGGTCCGGGTCGACTCCCACAGCGCCCCAGCACTTGGTGAGGTTGTCCAGCAGCGGGAACCACAACGACATGGCACCGACCATGGTCCCCTCGACGTATGCCGCCCACACCTCGGAGCGCTCCGTGGGAACCTGCCGACGGAGCTCGATCTTTGCCTCGTCGAGCGACCAGCCGCTGTGGTGAGGACGTTCGAACGCCTCCGCGCGCTCCGTGACCTCGTGGAATTGCTCGATCTCGGAGTCGTCGAACACGTTCACCTGACGGATATCCATGTCCTTACGATGGCACCAGGCGAAAGCCTCAGTCATCTGGTTTATGGCTCTGCGACCTGTGGCTNNGTGGCCGCCGCGGAGCCCGAAGAGCCGCTTGGTCCACAGCAGATAGCCGATAGCAAACACGTTGACGATCAACGCGCCGACGCGCAGCCACGTGACCTTGGCGATGATCTCGTGGATCTCGAGGGGGATGAAGAATGTCGTCGCGACGACCGCGACGTACTCGCCCCAACGTTTTTTGAACCACAGCCCGATGCCCTCAACCAGTTCAAGCGCGCCGTAGGCCAGGACGCCGACCGCGACCAGCACCAGGGTGGAGTGTCGAGCGGTGAATGCCTGTTCGATGAGGTGGACGGGGCCGGTCGTCTCGAGCTCGACGCCGAAACGTTCCGACAGGGGTTCCAGGGCCGGTAGGTAGGAGTTGAACACCTTCTTCAGCGCGTCACGCGATCCGTCGAAACGCCACACGCCATATGCCAGAGCGAGCAGCAGGAGGCCACGGGAGCCATGATCCACCGCAAGGATCCGCAGGACGAAGGTGTCGCGGAGAGCCCTGCCACGTAACACGATCGGTGCGTCAACGGCGGGGCCCGAACCTTGTGGTGGGCCCAGGACATAGGCGCCACAGCGCAGGCATCGCCACGCGTGGCCCGACGGGGTGGTTGCCTGCAACCGCGCAGCAAGGGATGGCTCGGTGGGGGCATAGGTGGCGTGACCGTGCAGCCCGCACGAACGCGAGCTCCAGTCGAAGTTCTTCAGCGGAGGCCAAGCCACACGCCTGACCCTAGGGCCTAGGCTCGGGAACATGCTGATTGCCTTCTCTGTCGCCCCGTCCGGTTCCGATGGCCCCACCGGTTCGGTCAGTGAGGCCGTGGCAGCGGCCGTCAGGGTCGTGCGTGACTCGGGGCTTCCCAACCGGACCGACTCGATGTTCACCTCGGTCGAGGGCACCTGGGACGAGTGCATGGACGTTGTGCGCCGAGCCTGCGAGGCCGTTGGAGAGTTCGGCCCGAGGGTCAGCCTCGTCCTCAAAGCCGACATCCGCCCGGGGTTCGAGGGGGAGCTCACCGCCAAGGTGGAGCGTTTGGAGCAAGCCCTTGAACGCCAGCAGAACTGACGAACCGTCGGTGGGTCGCTGGAGGCTGAGGCTCGAGGTCGACGAAACCGGGGCCAGGGTTGCGTCGGCCCTCGATGAGACGGGGGAGACCATCGGGCTGGCCGCAGCCGGGGCCACTCGTGATCCAGACGCGCCAACAGCCTGGGAGCTCTACTCGATCAACGTCGTGGCACGGCAGCAGGGCAGCGGAGTGGCTGACGACCTGATGCAGGCGACGGCCGGCGACAGGGACCTGACCCTGTGGGTCGCCGCGGAGAACGCCAGGGCGCAACGGTTCTATGACCGACACGGCTTCAGGATCGAGGGCGCCACCAGGATGCACGAGGTCACCGGTGCACTCGAGATGCGAATGGTCCGCCGGTGCCGAGCGGCCGACCGCTAGCGTGTCAGCCGTGGACAAGCTCGTTGCGCTCCCGTTCGACCCTATCCGCCGTGCGGCCGACCTCTGGCGCTCTCGTTGGGGTGCACGCTCCCAACCGGTCGCCATGGCCTCGGCAACCTCGATCATGCGTGTTCAGCAGCTGCTTCTCGGCGACTTCGACGCAGCAGTTGGTCGACACGGACTGACCTTCGCGCGATACGAGGCCTTGGTCCTGCTGGCGTTCAGTCGCCAGGGGCGCCTGCCCATGAGCAAGATCGGGCGGCGACTGATGGTTCACCCCACCAGCGTCACCAACATCATTCAGCGCTTGGCGGCTCAAGGTCTGGTGGAGCGGACGCCCAACCCGGACGATGGTCGCGGAATGCTCGCGTCGATCACCCCCCGGGGTCGTGCGGTCATGGAAGGAGCCACCAAGGATCTGCTGGCCACCGGGTTCAGCCTGGGCGCACTGACCGATGCCGAGCACGAGCAGCTGTTCGCCCTGCTTCGCAAGGTTCGCATCGCGGCCGGCGATTTCAGCGGGTGAACCCGTGATTTCTGCGGGTGAAGGGGATGTGGAGCCACTCTTCGCGTCAGTCTTTGGGATGGGTCGTGACATTTAGTAGGACGTCCTAGTAAATTGTCGCCATGAACACGGAGACCACGGAGAGCCTGCAGCCCACCGAACCCCCGAAGTCCGGCCAGTCGCGTTGGCAGCAGAGGTATGACGCCGCACTTGCCAAGGGCTTGGTGCGCACGGCGGACTTCACGACGCTGTCCGGGGTGCAGGTCGACCCCGTCTATGGGCCTTCAGGCTCCGACGAAGAAGTGGCAGCTGCCATTCCGGGTTTTGACCGGATCGGCTGGCCGGGGGAGTTCCCCTTCACCAGGGGCCTGCACGCCACCGGATACCGCGGTCGCCCCTGGACCATCCGGCAGTTCGCCGGCTTCGGCAACGCTGAGCAGACCAACGAGCGATACAAGATGATCTTGGCCCGCGGGGGCGGCGGCCTCAGCGTCGCCTTCGACATGCCGACCCTGATGGGCCGTGACTCCGATGAGTCCCTCAGCCTGGGCGAAGTGGGCCACTGCGGGGTCGCCATCGACTCGGCGGCCGACATGGAGACCTTGTTCAAGGACATCCCGCTGGGCGACGTCACGACCTCGATGACGATCAGCGGCCCGGCGGTCCCCGTGTTCTGCATGTACATCGTCGCGGCCGAGCGACAGGGGGTCGATCCCGGACTCCTGAACGGCACGTTGCAGACGGACATCTTCAAGGAGTACATCGCCCAGAAGGAGTGGCTTTTCGAGCCCGAGCCCCATCTGCGCCTCATCGGCGACCTGATGGAGTACTGCACCGCCAACATCCCTGCTTACAAGCCGTTGTCCGTCTCCGGGTACCACATCCGCGAGGCCGGCTCGACCGCCGCACAGGAGCTCGCGTTCACCATTGCCGACGGGTTCGGCTACGTGGAGCTGGGGCTCTCCCGCGGCATGGACGTCGACGTCTTCGCCCCCGGACTCTCCTTCTTCTTCGACAGCCACCTGGACTTCTTCGAGGAGATCGCCAAGTTCCGTGCCGCCCGCAGGATCTGGGCGCGTTGGATGCGTGACACCTATCACGCCAAGACCGACAAGGCGCAGTGGCTGCGGTTCCACACGCAGACCGCTGGTGTGTCGCTCACTGCCCAGCAGCCGATGAACAACGTCGTGCGCACCGCTGTGCAGGCGCTTGCTGCGGTCCTGGGTGGCACGAACTCCTTGCACACCAACGCTCTTGACGAGACGTTGGCCCTGCCGACCGAGCAGTCGGCCGAGGTCGCGCTCCGCACCCAGCAGGTGATCATGGAGGAGACCGGTGTCGTCAATGTGGCCGATCCTCTGGGCGGCTCGTGGTACGTCGAGGCCCTCACCGACCGGATCGAAGCCGAAGCGGAGCTGATCTTCGACAAGATCCGGGCCATGGGAGAGGTGGGCCGCAAACTGGGCCCGGACGGATCGATCGAGCATCCCGTCGGCCCGATGACGTCCGGCATCCTTCGTGGTATCGAGGATGGCTGGTTCATGTCCGAGATAGCGGATGCGGCCTTCAGCTACCAGATTTCTCTGGAGAAGGGCGAGAAGAAGGTGGTCGGTGTCAACTGCCACACCGAGTCCGTCAGCAGCGAGCTGGAGATCCTGCGGGTCAGCCACGAGGTCGAACGTGAGCAGGTGTCGATGTTGGTCACCCGCAAGGCTGCTCGCGACGAGGCTACGGTCAGTGCCGCCGTCCGACACCTGGTGCAGGTCGCGGGGACGTCGCAGAACATGGTCCCGGCCATGCTGGATGCGGTCCGGGCAGAGGCCACTCTGGGCGAGATCTGCAATGCGTTGCGTGATGTATGGGGCGTCTACCGGGAGCCGGCGCGGTTCTAGACTGGTCAAAGCACCAACAACTCGACCACCGTCAACAGAAAGACTGCCCGTGCCAGCACCAGCACGACGGGCGCTCGGCGCTGTCATGGCTGTGCTGGGCCTCGCCCTGGCAGCTCTCGGAGCGTGGACCGCGCTCAAGCTAGGCCCCTCTGGTGAGGCGCATTTCAGCGCTACCTCGAAGGCGACCGGCGCCATCGTGGTCGAGCCGGGAATTCTCAACTCCCTCAACCTTCCGGTGCGGATCAAGGCGACCCGTGGCGATGGGGGGGCGGTGTGGCTGGCCTCAGCTCCGTCCACTGATGTCGGCGCGGTCCTGGCGAAGTCCGCGGTGTCCACGGTCAGCGGAGTGCACTTTCCGGCCGGTACCCTGGATCTTCGCGTCTCAGGGGCTGGGGCACTGCATGACATCAGCACCGCCGACATCTGGCGAGTCTCCAGCAAGGGCGAAGGTTCGGCGGCGCTCCTTGTCGGCCAAGGCATGGGACCCGAGACAGCAGTGGTCACATCGGGTGATGCCACCGCACTGACGAACGTCACGGTGACGTTGACCTGGGCACGGAGGCCCTGGTTCTTCGAGGCGCTCGCCGCGGCCGTGATCGGTGCGATCGTCGCTGCGTTCGCGCTCATTGACGTGTCGAACAGCCGCCGCACGGCACGATGGACCCATGCCGTTCGGACCCGAAGGTCACGGGTGAGGACATGACCCGCGCTGTCCGCGCCATCGCGCTGTCCATCGTCGCCGTTGTCGGCAGCTCGTCCGTCGCCGGATGTGGGGTGGCTCGCGCCGCGCTGGGCATCCATGAGGCGCCCAAGGTGAACCCGGCCTTGGCGCCGCTGACCGTCGA
>PKWT01000168.1 GCA_003132125.1 Micrococcales bacterium
CGCGCCGGACCTGCGCCTCCGCGACGCCGAAGGTCGCCATGACCTGCGCGAGGTCATCCGGCTGTAACCCGAAGGGCCGCGTCACGGGGCTGCGCGTCGAGCCCGAGTCAGGGCCGCCCTCAGCCGCTGCTCATCGGCGAGGCGTTCGAGGGTCTCATCGTTGCAGCGCGGGAGCAGCGCCACGATGGCTGCGTGCGCTTCGTCAACGACATGGCCGAGGTTCGGCCGATGCGCGAGATCGAGCACCGTTTGCTCAGCCGTGGTCACGAGGCATTGGCCGAGGTCGGTGGTCATCAGCTCTGCATCGAGGACGTCGGTATCCCGTTCAACGAAGTGAACCAGCCCATCCCGGTCGCGCAGCACGATATCGCGACGGTCGTCCGGCACGGCCACGATCGCCATGCCCAGAGCGCGAGGCACGACGTTGTGCAGCCGTGCCGCGCTGACGCCCATCAGCACCGCTCGCCCCGCTCCGAGCGCCGCCGTCGCAACCCCGGCAGCCGTCGCTTCGATAGTTGGCCTCCAGTCGGTGCCGATGAGCTCCTGGGGCACGACGACGTAGTAACCGGTAGCCACCTTGTGCAGCAGCCCGAGGCGCTCCAGTCGAACCATCTGCGTTCCGGGGTGTGCGTACACCGCGGACGCGTCGGCGGTGCGCACCGTGCGCATGGGAGCCTGAGCGAACTCGACCGGGAGGCCGGTCCGCCGTTTCGATGTCGCTTTCACCTTCTGCCTCGATTCCAGTGCGATCTTTACTCAGCAAGAGTACACATCGCACTGGAACTAACATGAGGTCCGCATGCCCTTCGTCGAAGTTTGGTGTCACGTCCCCTCGGATTTTGGTGCACAGGGACGTATCGGGGAACGCTCAGGTCATGGCGTCTGAGCCTCATTCCGCGGATGTCGTTGAAGACGTGAAAGGCTGCCCACGATCAGATGGGGATCGGACGCCCGTCCTCGGTCGCGAACGTCAGGACGGCACCGAGGCTGGCGCCGAGCTTGCGCAGTGTCTCCTGCGTCGGGTTTGCCTTGCCCACTTCGATACGGCTGATCTCGGACTGCCCAACCCCGGTCGCCTTGGCCAGATCGCCTTGGGTCAGGCGTTTCTGGTTCCGCAGCGCCGCCAGCTGCCGGCCCAGGCCGAACGCCTCGGCGTACAGAACCTCGGCGTGGGCTCGGGCGACGTCCATCTGGGCGCGCCGCTCCTGCGTAGCGCTCATCTCCTTGCCGGCGACGTAGTCGGCGAAGCTCCCGTTGTGTTCACTCATCGGATCCTCCTCAACGCCTACTGTAGAGCAGAATTATGGGATCTGCCACATACCGTTGGGGATTGCCTGTCAATGCCTTCCCGCCCCCCTGCGCCGAGCGCGCGACCACATCAGGAAGCTGCGAGCGGACGGTACTCGCTCCTCGGGTCGGTCCGGGAGCACCTTCTCCTCGGCGCCATAGACGGCGAAGAACACCCGGATGAGCACCTTGACTGGCTGCACGCTCGGGCCGGACCCGGCTTGCTGCGACTCGGCCTTGATCTGGAGCTCGTCGCGGGTATGTCGTAGCCGGAACTCGTACAGCCCCTTGCCCAAGGTCCTGCCGAACTCGGTGCCGCAGACGCCGGCACCCTCCCGGGCCAGGATGACCTGAAGCCCGTAGACGATGGCGTCGTGCTTGGCCATGTCGTCCGACTCGAGCTGGTCCAGCCCAACAGGCCCATCGCATCCGTGCCACCGCGCGTATTCGTGAGTTCAGGCGTCCTCTTGGCCGGGCATGCGCCAGACCCAATCGTCAGGAAGCTGAAGGCGGGATTCCCAGTCGATGGCGTGGACCCCGAATGGGTCGAGCCAGTCGGCGATCATGGTCGCACCGGGACGTAGCAGAACGATTCCACGCTGGTCAGGTCCGGGGGCGCTCATGAAGTTCTGCCGATCCCGCCGAGTAGCGGACGGGTGTCGCCACGTTGCCTTGTTCAGGAGCACGTCATACGCCGCGTACTCCATCCGGCCTAGATACGGGACGACGTCCGAACTTCGCGCATAACTATCCCGCCTGTCGCCGTGTGTCGCCTCTGGACGTAGCCGCTGCAGCCAGTGCCGGACCTCATCCAGTGCGTACTGGGAGGCGTCATGCCGCGGTGCCGTCGAGAGGAACGTTGTGAGGGGTGCGACGCAGCCTGACGGACCGCGGCGAAAGGCCCGCTCAAAGAGTCGGAACAACTCGCGAGCGCGAGCGATCGCCGTGTCTTCGGACAGAGAGTCTGCGAGCATCGCAAGGCCATCCAGACGATCGGCGAATGCCGCCTGGGCAAGTTCACCGGGGACCACAGGTGGCATCACGCGCGCCATCGCATTGCCGCCGCCTGGGTGGTGAAGTCCGACGACACCCATAACGGTGCGCTGCTCGTCGTCGCCGGATGGAACCAACGCAACCGCGGGCTGCGGCGAGCGGATGGCCCGCTTGCACTGATGGGCGATCGCCAAGACGTCCGCATACTCGCCGATGGCGGATTCGGCCATGCGTCGCGGGGCGTCTGGAACGTTCAGTCGGTCCTCGACACGATCAGGGGGTCCGGCATCGACTGCGGCAGACACTGCGACACGCACCTTCTCGTGCTCGTATGGCCACGCGAATGTGATCGAAGTTCCCGGGTCGACTACAGGCAAGTCGGTCAAGTCCTGTTCTATGCCGGTGATGAAAGAGGTGATCACCTCGACACCATTCGTGGCCCGGTAGGGCCACCGCGCTAGCGCCCTCGGCGGTGGCGTCGGGGTGGGTAGCGATCAGCCCGCTGAACAGACGCAGAGCAAGGTCGGCCCACACGTGGTGAAACTCGGAGACGGCCCAGCTGCACACGGTTTCGCCGTCGGTGCTGGCCATCCGGTAGGGCGCCCCGGAGGTGTTGCGCCGCGATTCGGTGTGCGCTTCGCGGCGCCAGGTGTAGCGGTCCTTGGCGGTCTGGGTTGAGCCGGTGCAGTGCAGCAGGTGGCGGTGGGTCGGGTCGCTCCAGCGGATCAGCCCGGAGAATGGCCGCAGCTCTTCTCTGGCCGCCAGCCCGCCGGTGTCTTGGGCCTTGCCCTTCCCTGCGGCGTCGCGGAGCTGGGGCCAGTCCCAGAGCGCCGGGTCGTCGTCCCAGCTCCACCCGTCGGGCGCGAAGTCGTCGGGCAGCAGGAACTTCGCCATGATGGCTCGCCACCCGGCGGGGCCGACGCCCCAGTCCCAGCCGTGGTCCTGGGGTCGGCCGACCAGGACGTCGTAGGTGACCTGGCCCATGTCGTCGCCGGGGAACCGGGGCGTCAGCCGGTGGCCGTCGCCGGGGCTGAACTGGCCACGGGTCACCCCCTTTTCTGTGTGCCAGAGCAGGCCGGTGCAGTAGGCGCGGATCTTGGCCACGGTCACCAACAGGCGCCCCACGGAGGTCAGGTCCCGCAGTGCGTCCAGGGTTGTCTCCCGCTCTTCGGTTCCCCGCGAGGTCAGCCCAGCCGCACCGCAGGCCCGGGCGACGCCAGACCAGGTGGTCACCCCCGGGTCGAGGCAGGCGGCTGCTATCACCTGGATCTCCCAGCGCTGGCGCGGGTCCGGCACGGGACGACGAGCCGACACCTGCGCGGGGCTGGGGTCAACGTTGAACCGACCCTGGGCGTCCGGCTCCGAGCTGGCCATGAAGCCCCGCGGCAGGCTGAACGGGTTGGCCGGCCAGTTGCCGGCCCGGGCCTTGTTGAGCCGCGAGAGCAGGAACCGGCGGGCGATGTCGTCGCGGCCTCGCGCTGCGCCAAACGAAATCAGGGTCCATTCGTCCTTCGAGTTGGGGCCCAGGGCGTCGAACGGGCGCCCGGCCGCATTCACCCTGGCATAGGTGCGGGTCAGCGCGCCGAAGATCGTCCAGGCGAAAGCTTCGTCGCGCACAATCCGGTCCAGGGCGTGGGCGTGCAGGATGGGCCGCCCGTCGGCGTCGTGCGGGTTGTTGTGCGCGGCCGCCACGAGGGCGGCCACGATCGCCTCCGTTGCCGCGTTGCGGTTCTGGGTCAGGTCCGACTTCGCGGCCGAGGAGAGCAAGAACAAGAACAGCCAGCCGTCGCGGGCCAGCCACCCACCGATCAGACGCCTGGCGCCCGGCGCGTACAGGGCGTGCATCCCGACCTTGTCGCGTGCCCGCTGGCCCGCCGCGGTCGCCCGAAAAGCCTCCACGTCGCTCACGTTCGCCTTCACCCAGGCGGCCGGTTCCGCGTCCAGCAACCAGTCCAGGTCCTCGTCCAGGTTGGTCAAGAACTTGCTGCGCGACTCGTCGGACACCCGGGCCAGGACGGTTGTCCACCGGGGGATGGTCAGTGCGGGGCGCAACTCGGTGGCCGTGACCGAGGCTTCCAGACCGGCCCGCAGTTGGTGGGCCAACGGGGCCACGTCGGGGTGGTAGTTGCTCAGTAGGTGGTGCATGGCGGGTTCTCCTTAGTGTGGGAAGAACCCGCACCGTGCCCACCACTGCCATCACGGCAATGAGGTCAGTTCTGACTCCGAGACGGGGCACCCGGACTCGGACTCACACCCTCAGCAGTCGAATCAATGTTCTCGCAGGTCACAGCCCTACCCGCATTGACAGCCAACGGCAGGATCAGGGACCCGGGCGAGCTCAGGGTTAGGGCCAGGCGGTGCGGACCGCCCGCGCGCAGCTCCTCGACGAGCTCACGGAAGACATTCACAGAAGTAGGCATGCAAGTCACGGTCCGGACCGCCCCCACCCGGCGCCAGGAGCCCGGCCAGCGGTCCAGCGCTGGCAGCGCGACGGCGGTTCGATCTCGCCCAGGGTGCACCGCCTTGGTCCACCGGGGACCTACAAGCGGAGCTGCGCGCGCAACGCCCACGTCGGCGGGTTGCCAGCAGGTGAGCTGCGCGCACTGCCCCTGGAGCGCGGCTGCCGCTACCGTCACAAAGCGAAGACCCGGCCCAGGGACACCCGGGGCTGGGTCTTCAGTGCTAAACGGCTCCAGGAGCCGTGTGTATCAGGTGGTGGTGATGAACAGCGAGTCACCAACCGGCTGGTACAGAACCGGGGTGGTCGTTCCGCCCACGGTGTTGAGGTCAGTGCCGTTCTTTGCCGTCACGACCACATGCCCGCCGGTTGCGACGAGTGTCGAAGGTGCGGTTGCATTCATCGTGACATGCGCTGTCGTCGCCGTCGGTGCACCAACTGTGAGGGGGAAGCTCGTGCCATCGCTGTTGGTGTAAACCACAGTGAAGTCACCAGCATCCGCCGCGGTGATCGCCTGATCGAAGTACGCGGTGATCACCCAAGTACTCGAGCCGAGGAGACCGGTACGAGTCGCAGCATTGCTCACGCTCGACATGAACTTCGGAGCAGCAGAAGCGGTGCCGACCGGCGCGTTTGCGACGCGGTCAGGCGACCGCGAGAAAGGCCGCTCCAGGAAGATCTGTGCGTGTCTCCAGCACGGCGCCTGAGGACGGCGGTGCGTGCCCGGCATGCACCTGGGTCGCCAAAGGCTGACTGGCCCGGCCCCAGATTCGGGACCGAGCCAGTCGGTGATCAATCAGCGATCAGATCGCCATTAGACGGTGAAGTCAGTCACCAAGTTCAGGGTGACGTCGCCGCTGGCGAGGCTCAACGCGTTGCCGGCCAAGTCCATGACACCGGACGAGTCGATAACGCTGCCACCGAGCTGGAGACCAACCGTGGTGCCAGGAGCAAGCGGCACGGGCGTGGTGGTGACAGCGATCGTCAGCACCCGGCCTGCCGCGTACGAGGTGCCGCCGACAGTCTCGGCCACCGTGTTCAGGGTGAAGGCCGCAGCCGCACCCCTCACAAGGTTGACGATCGTGCCGTCAGCATCGTTGACCTGAATGGTCGAACCGGCGGCCGGAAGCGCGATGACCTCGGAGAAGGCCATCTTGACCGTGTCGCCAGCGTCAAGGGTGTTGGCCAAGCCAACACCGTTCATGGCAGCCACGTAGGCCGAGGTCGGCGCCGTGGTATCGGCCGGGGCCGGAACGGCCACGATGTTCGACGTAGCGCCGTCCGTGGTAGCAGCAGACACCGGGTTGGTGGCCTGGACGCGGTAGGCGTAGTGACCATTCGCCACGTTGTTCTTGGCGAACGTGTTCGTCACACCGTCAGCGTTCGCGGTGTCAGTGGCACCAGTCACAGCGGCGAACGTGCCGACGACCGTCCAGACGCCATTGCCGAGAGTGGTCTCAGTGACAGGAGCCTGCTCGAGTGCGTACGTCACGCCGGCAGCATTAGACGGACGCGTGTAGACCACGCGGACGTCGTTGGCCGCGAGGCCGGCGTCAGCGTTGATCACCGTGACGGCGGGAGCAGCAACCTGGGTCGCAGCAGCGTCACTGGTCACGTTGAACGTCGAGACGCCAGCAGCGTCCGGGTTGTACGCCACAGCGAGTACATCGCCGACGCTCAGCATGGACTCGAACTGAGCCATGGTGATGGTAACGGTGAGGTACTGGAAGACGTCGTTCGCGTCATAGTTGTAGGTGAGCGCGGTGGAGGAGAAGAAGTTGCTCGCGAGGTTCACGGAGGCAACAGTCGGCGTGGTGGCACCGAGGGGAGCGATGGCGGGGACGAAGTTCGCCGCTCCACCGATCCCGAAGGCGTCACTGGGCTTCTTGGGGTCAGTGTTGGCCGTGGTCGGAGCGACCAGGGTCAACAGGCTGTCGGCGGCGGTGTCATCGAAGATGACCGGCGTCACGTTGACCGCCGCGGTGCCGGTCACCGCGAAGGTGATGGTTCCGCCAGAGACGATGTCGCTGGTCGCGGCCCCGGGAACGCCGTTCACCGCGGTGATGGTGGCGCCAGTCGTGTTGCCAAGGGTGGCGGTGTTCGTCGTGCCACCGTTATTTTCGAAGGTTACGACGCCATTCGCGTCCGTGGTGATGTTCGAGCTCAGGAAGAGCTGGATGTCAACGACCGTGCCGGAAGGCACAGTTGCGGTGTAGGTGCGCGTGCGAGACGCGACCGTGCCACCCAGCGCAATGACAGCAGACGCGGACGGGGTCACGGTGTACGTCTGGTTCGATGTGGGTTCGAGGTGGGTGGAGTTCGGTGGGGGTTCGCGGTGGGTGTTGGCCGGGGGCGCCGCGGCCGGGGCCACGCTTAGCGTGCGCTGAGCAGCCGCAACGCCGCCTGGGCCTGCGCCCGCACCGGCGGGGGCAGCGCCAGCCACGCGCCGTGACCGGCGACCAGGGCCTGCGCCAGGATGCCCAGCCGGGCACGGTCCGAGCCGGCGAACGACTCCCGCTCGGCGTATGGGTCCGCGATGCACGCCAGCAGGGCGGCCGCGTCGTACAAGTGACGCTGGGGGTCGCGCGAGTCGCTCTGG
>PKWT01000341.1 GCA_003132125.1 Micrococcales bacterium
ATCGGCATCGTCGTGGTCGCCTACAACGCTGCCTCGACCCTGCTCGCGACGCTTGACCGGATCCCGCTGGACTTCCGCAGCCGGATCGCCGAGGTGATCGTGTGCGACGACGCCAGCCACGATGACACCTTCGATCTCGGCCGCGAGTGGGCCGCCCGCCCAGACAGCCCGACGACCCATGTCATCCGTCATACGAAGAATCTTGGCTATGGCGGCAACCAGAAGGCTGCCTACGGGTTGGCGATCGACCACGGGCTCGACGTCGTCGTGCTCCTTCACGGTGACGGCCAGTACGCACCGGAGAGCCTGCCCCAGATGGTCGAGCCGTTCGAGCGTGGCGACTGTGCGGCGGTGTTCGGCTCGCGGATGATGGAGAAGGGCGCGGCCAAGCAGGGTGGCATGCCCGTCTACAAACGGCTCGGCAACAGGGTGCTGACCAGGTTCGAGAATCGCGTTCTGGGCACGGACCTCAGTGAGTTCCACTCGGGCTATCGCGCCTACGCGACGCGGGTCCTGCGGGAGATCCCGTTCGAGGCCAACAGCGACGGATTCGACTTCGACACCCAGATCATCGCCCAGGTCCTGCATGTGAAGGGACGGATCGAGGAGATCCCGATCCCGACGTACTACGGGGACGAGATCTGCTACGTCAACGGGGTGAAGTACGCCCGCGACGTGGTGCATGACGTTCTGGAGTACCAGCTCGCGGTGCGGGGTTTCGGGACCTGCGAGTGGGTTCCCAAGCCGGATGAGTATGCCTTCAAGGAGGGCGATGGATCGTCGCACGCGGTAATCCTGGCCATGCTGTCGAGCCTGCCCACGTCGCGCATCCTTGACCTTGGCTGCTCGGGTGGCCTGCTGGCCGAGAAGATGCGACAGGCCGGTCACTACGTCGTCGGCGTTGACTCCATAGAGGTCCCGGGTGTCCGCGAGCGCACCGATGAGTTCCATACCGGCAACTTGGACAGTGGGATTCCGGAGGCCGCCGGGGTCGGGTTCGACGTCGTGATCGCCGGAGACGTGATCGAGCACCTCGTCAGGCCCCTCGACGCCCTGCGGGCGATTGACGCCGTATTGCGGCCGGGCGGTCAGTTGCTCCTGTCGGTGCCGAACTTCGGCCACTGGTACCCGCGACTGAGGGTTGCGTTCGGGGTCTTCGGCTACGATCGGCGCGGAATCCTTGATGACACCCACCTCCGCTTCTTCACCCGCTCGACCTTGCGACGACTGGTGCGTACGGCAGGGTTCGACGTGCTGCAGGAGTCGGCGACCGGGCTGCCGTTGGGCACGGTCTCCCGGGGTGGCGAGCGAGGGTCGGCCATCCGGCGCATCGACCAGACACTGGTTCGGCTTCGGCCCACGCTCTTCGGCTATCAGCACGTGTTTCGCCTGACGCCCCACGCCGAGGAGACCATCCACTCGGATCACCTGGGAATTCGAGCGAGAGAGGGTGCCGTCAGCTTTGGCTCCTCTGCCTGACGTCGTGGAAGTAGAGGCCACTGAAGTCTCACCAAGGAAAGGATCGACCATGAGCCTCGCCAGCCTTGCTGTGCTTCTGGTCGCCGTTGCGCTCGCCGCGGTTGCCCAGTTGGTGCTGAAGCACGGCATGACGCTCGCCCAGCACCGCGTGGAGGCATCCGGCGAGTCGCTGGCCATCGCGGCGGCCTCGTCGCCGTGGGTCGTCGGCGGTCTCGCGATCTTCGGCGTCTCAGCCGTGGCCTGGATGCTCACCCTGTCCCGGGTTCCGCTCAGCCTCGCCTACCCCTTCAACGCGCTCGGCTACGTCGGGATCCTGACAGCCAGCGTGGTGTTCCTGCACGAACGCACCAACGTGTGGACCTGGTTGGGCACCTTTCTGGTGGCCGGAGGACTCATGCTCGTCGTGACGATGACGCCCAGATCGACCTGAGTGAGGGTTAGCGTCGTCTGCGCGATGTGCAGCCGGGCTGATGTGCAGAACATGAATCCCGGGCACCAAGTGGCTGGAGCCGTGGGAAGGCACGTGGGTGGACGCAGCAGCGCTCGCCTATCCCTGCGTGCGAGCGCTGCCGCAACTCAACCGAAGGTTCACGACCGTGGGCTCGCTCATCAGCCGAAAGGCTTTCGGCGATCCGCCAAAAGCTTCTGGCCATCCGCCGAACGATTGAGGCATCCCTAGGCGAGCGCTGTCAGGCTTATTTCATGCCTTCCCGTCGCAGTCCGGAGTATGAGGTAGCGCGCCGGCGACTGATCGCAGCCCGGTACGTTCGCTCCGATGCGCCACGGATCCGGGTGAGGTTGCCCCCTGGCCCATTTGCGTCCGCAGGCTAGCCGCGGCCGCGGTCCAAGCCGCTGCCGACACAACGATCCGCCCGACACAACGATCCGCCCCAAGCTTTGCGCCCCTGCTGCTGGGCATGTCGGGCGTTTGGGCACAATGACTCGTCCGCACGCCGTACATTCAGGGACCGGTGACCTCGACTTCGAGGAGGGAACGTGCTGCAGCTTCCCGCTCGAACCCGTCGCCGGTTGCCTGCCCTCTGGTTGGAGGTCCTGGTCCTGGCGGCCGGGTACTTCCTTTACCAGATCGTCCAGATCCTTGTCGCCGGATCGCGCCGGTCGGCGGTTGAGCGCGCTACCTGGCTGTGGTCGATCGAGCAGACCCTGCACGTCGACCCCGAGATCTGGCTGAACCATTTCGTGGCTCAGCGCTATGGGCTCGTCGTCGTGACGGGGCTCTATTACGGCATTCTCCACTTCGCGGTCACGCCACTGGTGCTCGTGTGGCTACGCATGCGCCGGCCCGACAGCTATGCATCCGTTCGCAACATCTTGGTGGGCATCAGCGTGGCGGCGCTGGTTGTCTACTGGCTGCTGCCGCTCGCGCCTCCCCGGCTGTCAGTGCCAGCCGTGATCGACACCATGAAGGTCAACGACATCCTCTCTGCTGCCAGCCCGTCGGGGCTGGCGGCGTTCGCCAACCAGTACGCCGCGATGCCGAGCCTTCACGTCGCCTGGGCCGTATGGGCGGCGCTCGCGGTCGTCGTCGCGTTCCCCGGCGCACGGGTCCGCCACCTCGCTTGGGCCTACCCCGTCGCGACCACGTTGATCGTGATGGCAACAGGCCACCACTTCCTCGCCGATGCCGCGGCTGCAGCCCTGCTCGTGTGGGTGGCCTGGGCCGTCAGCCGCGCATTCGGCGCCCGCGGCCCGGCCGGCCAACCCGCATACCCTGGGCTGGGACCTGCAGTGGGGGAGTGCTGAGTTCCACAAATACCCGTGGGGGTATGGTACGCGAGTCGGGAGGTAACGGCTTCCCTGGGCGTTGCCAGCGCCCGCCATGGAAGGACCTTTGCCTCTGTGAAAAAATGGCATCGGACGGCGAGGCTGGTACCGAAGGGGTTTGACGAGGGCAACGGCAAGAAAGAGGACATGTACCAGATACTGAGTAAAGTCGACTATTCCGATGACGTGTTCATGCAGGTCATCGAGGCTCCGGCTGTTGCCGCGGCGTGCCAGGCAGGACAGTTCATCATCCTGATGATCCACGAAGAGGGGGAGAGGATCCCGCTCACGATCGCCGATTTCGACCGCGAGGCAGGCACCATCACCATCGTGGTCCAGGCGGTCGGCACGTCGACCCGGCATCTACAGACGCTGGGCAAGGGCGACTCGCTCACCAGCTTCATCGGGCCACTGGGCCAGCCGAGCGAGATCGAGAAGGTGGGCACGGTCATCTGCGCCGCCGGCGGGGTCGGCGTGGCGCCGATCTATCCGATCGCCAGGGCGCTCAAGGAAGCCGGCAACAAGGTCATCTGCATCATGGCCGCGCGCAACGAGAGCCTGCTGTTCTGGGAGGACAAGCTGCGGGAGGTCAGTGACGAGCTCATCGTCACCACCGATGACGGCAGCCGTGGCCGCAAGTGCCTGGTCACCGAGCCGCTCAAGGAGCTCTGCGAAGCCGGCGGCATCGACCTCGTCTACGCCATCGGGCCAGGCGTCATGATGAAGTTCTGCGCCAAGACCACGGAGGCGTATGGCGTCAAGACGTTCGTCAGCCTCAACTCGATCATGGTTGACGGCACCGGCATGTGTGGCGGCTGCCGGGTCAGCGTCGGGGGCGAGACCAAGTTCGTCTGCGTCGACGGGCCGGAGTTCGACGGGCACCAGGTCGACTTCGATCTGCTGATGTCCCGGCAGCGGCAGTACCTCAAGCAGGAGAAGGCTTCGTTGGATGTCTATCTGTCCCATGCGGCTGCGTCTCATGAGTCTGGGCCGGATGNNCCACGGCGACCGTCCGGCGAGGAAGCCAAAGGCGCCGAAGATACCCCGTACGGATATGCCCTGCCAGCCAGCGAAGCAACGGGCGGCCAATTTCGAGGAAGTGACTCTGGGCTATGACGCAGACATGGCCACGATCGAGGCCAGCCGCTGCCTGCTGTGCAAGAAGCCCAAGTGCGTCCTTGGCTGCCCTGTGGGCATCGACATCCCCGCTGTCGTCAGGATGATTGCGGCGGGCGATCCTGCTGGCGCCATCGCCAAGCTCAAGGAGACCACCAGCTTCCCGGCCGTCTGCGGCCGCGTCTGCCCCCAGGAAGAGCAGTGCGAACAGCTCTGCGTCCTCGGCGTGAAGCAGGAGCCGGTCGCCATCGGGCGCTTGGAGCGCTACGCAGCCGACTGGGAGTTCGCCCACGGCACCAGTGGCAAGGATGACGCCACCACACCGCAGATCGCGCCGAGGAAGGGCAAGCACGTGGGCGTGGTCGGCTCCGGCCCCGCCGGCCTCACCTGTGCCGGTGAGCTGGCCAAGATGGGCTATGACGTCACCCTCTATGAGGCTCTTCACAAACCGGGAGGGGTTCTGGTCTACGGCATCCCCGAGTTCCGGCTGCCCAAGGCGATCGTGGCCCGGGAGTGCGAATACGTCGAGTCCCTGGGCGTGAAGTTCAAGATGGATCACGTCATCGGGCGCACCTTGACGGTTGACCAGATGCTCGCCGACGGCCATGACGCCATCTTCTTGGCGAACGGCGCAGGACTGCCTTCGTTCATGAACATCCCGGGCGAGAACCTGAACGGCGTCTACTCCGCCAACGAGTTCCTCACCCGGTCGAACCTGATGAAGGCCTACCGATTCCCCGAGTACGACACCCCGATCGCGGTCGGCAAGAGGGTCGCCGTCATCGGCGGCGGCAATGTGGCCATGGACGCGGCGCGCACCGCCCTGCGACTGGGGGCTGAGGTGCACCTCATCTACCGCCGCACCCTCGACGAGATGCCGGCCCGCACTGAGGAGATCCACCACGCCGAAGAAGAGGGCATCGTCTTCGACCTTCTGGCCAACCCGACGCAGATCATTGGCGATGCCGATGGCTGGGTCAAGGAGATTGAGGTCATCGACATGGAGCTGGGTGAACCGGACGAGAGCGGTCGTCGGCGCCCCGTGCCCATTGATGGCTCCGAGAGGCGCATCCCCGTCGACGTGGTGATCGTCTCGGTCGGCACCAATGCCAACCCGCTGCTGACAAAGAGCACCAGCGGACTTGATCTCACCAGGCGCGGCAACATCGTTGCCGA
>PKWT01000124.1:0-4719 GCA_003132125.1 Micrococcales bacterium
GCCAGCTCCTTGGTCATCAGGCCGATCGGATTCTGCTTCTCGGTCGCAATCTTGGGGAGCGCCTGGAGCAAGCGGAAGAGGGCGAAGAAGACCGGCGACTGCAGCAGAATCGGCAGACAGGACGAAAACGGGTTGGTGCCCGTGCGCTTGTAGAGACCCATGGTCTCCTGAGTCATCGCCTGCCGGGACTCTGGATCGGACTTGCCCTTGTACTTCTTCTGAATCTTCTGCATCTCGGGCTGGATGAGCTGCATCCGCCGGGAAGCGTGAATCTGCTTGACGAACAACGGGATCAGGATGATCCGGATGACGATGACCAAGCCCACGATCGACAGCGCCCAGGTGAACCCGGAGTCCTTCGGAAGGCCGATGAACGAGAAGGCCGAGTGAAAGCTGACCATCAGCCAGGCAATGACCCACTCGAGTGGGGCGAGCACAGTATCTAGCATCAGGTCCTCTGTTGTAGGTGAGCTGTTCGTTCACCGCTGGGGCGGCGCCCGGCCGGTATGCCGGTGGTCGCCGACGTGCTCAGGTCTGGTGGGTGGGGCGAGTGGACGTGTGACGGCCAGGAGAACCGACAGTGTGGGGAACGTGATCGACGCCGCCAGGGGTCCAGGGATGGCAGCGCAGGAGGCGGCGGGCTGCGAGCCATGAACCACGNNAGCTGGTAGGCCTTGATCAGCCAGATCACGGGGGCAGCGACCATGGCGCCTACGGGTGGAAGCGGCATACGAGCCTCAGTGTCCTTCCTGTGACGCAACCCGGCGCAAGACCATGGCCAGCAGCTTGTCCAGCTCGTGACCCACGGTGCTGGTCGGTGTCCCCGGCAGATCAGTGTTCGCTCGAACAACCACGTCGACACCGTCCGGCAGCTGACCCAGGCGTGCGCTCATGAGGGCCCGCAGGATCCGCTTCGTACGGTTGCGAACCACCGCGTTGCCCACAGCCTTGGAGACGACAAACCCGACCCGCGGCGGTTGACCCGCGCGCGCGTCGGTCGAGTTGGCATGCACCACCATGAGATGGCTGCCCGAACGAGATCCGCCTGCTCCTCGTGCCCCCCGGAAGACTGCGGCGAAATCAGCGGCGGTTCGCAGCCGATGACGCCCGGGCAGCACGCTTCGAGCCTCAGGCGGACAGTTCGGAGCGACCCTTGTGGCGACGAGCAGCCAGGATGGCGCGCCCTGCGCGGGTCCGCATGCGCAGACGGAAACCGTGGGTCTTGGCCCGGCGGCGATTGTTCGGCTGGAACGTGCGCTTGCTCACGAGGTTTCTCCGTTACTGCACAGCCGTGCGTGGATCTGTGCTGAAGGTGGTGCGGGGTACAAAGTCGGACGCTGCCGTCGCGGACAGACAAAACAGGACTGCCGCAGGCATGCGGGAGTGGCCGTCAACACAGGCCTCGTCCAAGGTACGTGAATCGACAGGGCACGGTCAAACTCATCAGGCGTGGCGGGGCCGCGGCAACCACACACAACGAAAACCCCCATGGTGAACCAACACCGCTGGCCCTGTCATGCGACACGCCGGGCGACACGATCTTTTTCTGAAGAATCAGCAATGATATCCCTGATTGGTCGCCCTGATCTGAGGGCAGTAGTTGTGTTGGCGTCGCGCCTTTCACAACTTCGCGCATTATGCACAATCTGTGGATAACTGTGTGGAGGGAGGGCATACGATGCTCCCCAGTCGCACCGAACAGAGCGATGGGTTCAGGGCAAGAGGAGTGGGGCCGTACCGATCGTGACTGAACAACCTGTTGATTTCGGCCACATCTGGCACAGCACGCTGACCGTCCTTGACGCCGACGGCTTGCCCCCGACCCAACGGGCTTTCCTGCGCCAAGCCAAGTTCGTGGGGCTGCTGGACCAGACCGCGCTGTTGGCCGTCCCGGACGACTTCACCAAGGACATCATCGAGACCAAGGTGCGCGAACAGGTCATCGCTGAGCTCAGCCGCCAACTGGGCACTGAGATCCGTCTCGCCGTCACGGTTGACCCCGCCTTGCGCGCAGAGAATGAAGTCGAGTTCGACGATGCCACCGATCTGGCCAGCCTGACGGAGCTCGAGTCCGAGGACTCCAACGACCTGGATTCCCCGTTCAGCCCGTTCCGTACGGCGCTCCCCGCCGCTTCCAGCACCACGCAGACCGGTCGCCCACGGATAGCCGACCGTGAGGCCAACGAGGTCGAAGCGACCCGGCTCAACCCGAAGTACACCTTCGACACCTTCGTCATCGGCGCCAGCAACCGCTTCGCCCACGCGGCTGCTGTCGCGGTGGCTGAAGCTCCCGCCAAGGCATACAACCCGTTGTTCGTCTACGGACAGTCCGGCCTGGGCAAGACCCACCTGCTGCATGCGATTGGCCACTACGCCCGCAATCTGTATCCGAACGTACGTGTGCGGTACGTGAACTCCGAGGAGTTCACCAACGACTTCATCAACAGCATCCGCGATGACAAGGCCTCGTCCTTCCAAAGCCGATATCGCAACGTTGACGTGCTGCTGATCGACGACATCCAGTTCCTTCAGGGCAAGGTGCAGACCCAGGAGGAGTTCTTCCACACCTTCAACGCCCTGCACAACGCCAACAAGCAGGTGGTGATCACCTCAGATCTGCCGCCCAAGCAGCTGAGTGGCTTCGAGGAGCGGATGCGTAGCCGTTTCGAGTGGGGCCTACTCACCGACGTGCAGCCCCCCGACCTCGAGACCCGGATCGCGATCCTTCGCAAGAAGGCGATCCAGGAGAAGATGACCACCCCTGATGAGGTGCTGGAGTTCATCGCCAGCAAGATCTCGACGAACATTCGTGAGCTCGAAGGGGCGCTCATCCGAGTCACCGCGTTCGCCAGCCTCAACCGGCAGCCTGTCGACCTCAATCTGGCCGAGATCGTGCTCAAGGACATCTTCCCGTATGACCTGGGGAGCCAGATCACGGCCGCGACGATCATGGCGCAGACCGCGGTCTACTTCGGTCTGACCATTGAGGACCTCTGTGGCTCGTCACGCTCCCGCGTGCTGGTCACGGCCAGACAGATTGCGATGTATCTCTGCCGTGAGCTCACCGACCTGTCGCTACCCAAGATCGGACAGCAGTTCGGAGGGCGGGATCACACCACGGTGATGCATGCCGACCGTAAGATCCGCAAACTACTGTCTGAGCGTCGCGCGATCTACAACCAGGTCACCGAGCTGACCAATCGGATTCGGAACCAGTCCCGCTAGCCGGCATCACTGCGCTACGTGCGGGTTCTCGCCGCGCTGCGCCGATTGATGTACCCCGGACCACAGGTGTTGTCCACAGGTGTGCGCCCGGTGTTCCCTGTCCGTTACCACCCTTTTGTCCCATTACTATCCACAGTCTGTGGACAACTTTGGGGATAGGGCAGCATTACCACGGGAACCAGGGTTGGGGATAGCACGGGGACAACCTGTGGATGACCAGCCTTCTTCTGTGGATAACCACCGGATTTCTGGATCNNCGCCACCTGCGACAACGGTTGTTGTTCACACGATCCACAGGCCCTACTACAACGATGAGACCTAGGAAGATAGGTTCGGCCCCGAGTACCTGGGGATACAGCCCTGGGGACAGCGTCCTGGCAAGAACCTGGTCATGACCAAGTTGCTGATAGGTGTTGGCCGGGGGTCGCTGTGGCATTAGGGTCAGTGCGCACCTCTGTGTGCGGGCTTGTATCACTCGTGTGTGTCGAAGGGCGGGTCACCGATGAAGTTTCGGGTCGAACGCGATGTTCTCGCCGAGGCTGTGACGTGGGTTGCCCGCGGCCTGCCCAATCGCCCGCCGGTCCCCGTGCTGGCCGGCGTGCTGATCGAGGCCAGCGATGAGGGAACACTGACCTTGTCTGCTTTCGACTACGAGGTCTCAGCCAAGATCACCGTCGCCGCGGAGGTTACCGAGCCAGGCACGGTTCTGGTCCTCGGCCGGCTCCTGGCTGACATCTCCCGCAACCTGCCGAACCGTCCCGTTGACGTGACCACCGACGGCAGCAAGGTCCAGGTCACCTGTGGTTCGAGTCGGTTCAGCCTGCTGCTGATGCCGGCTGACGACTACCCCACCCTGCCGGCCTCACCGGCTATCAGTGGCACCATCGCCGGCGATGTCTTCACCCAGGCCGTGGCCCAGGTGTCGATCGCTGCCGACCGGGGCGACACCCTGCCGATCCTGACCGGTGTGCGGATCGAGATCGAGGGCGACAAGATCACCCTCCTGGCCACCGACCGCTACCGCCTTGCCATGCGTGAGCTGACCTGGAACCCAGAGGTCAGCGATGCCAGCCATGTCGCCCTGGTGCCGGCACGGACGCTGTCGGACACAGCCAAGGCCCTCGGTGCCTCGGGTTCCGTCGAGATTCACCTCGGCGGTGCGGCCGATGGTTTGATCGGGTTCGAGGCAGGACAACGCCGCTCGACCACCCGGCTCCTTGATGGCGAGTACCCCAAGGTCACCTCAATCTTTCCCTCCAGCGCCGACACCGAGTCGGTCATCGAGACGACGGCCCTGGTCGAGGCGGTCAAACGAGTCGCCTTGGTGGCCGAACGAAACACTCCTGTCCGCCTCCGCTTCAGCGAGGGCCAGGTGGTCATCGAAGCCGGCACCGGCGATGACGCCCAGGCCAGCGAAGCTGTCGAGGCCGTGACGACCGGACCCGAGATCGAAATTGCCTTCAACCCCCAGTTCCTGCTGGATGGGCTGGGAGC
>PKWT01000124.1:4726-5130 GCA_003132125.1 Micrococcales bacterium
AAGATGGGCGGCAACATGCGCGAACGGATTCGCGCCGCCGGCCATGAGGTCATCGGCTACAGCCGCACCTCCACCAGCCGTGATGCCACCAGCCTCGAGGAACTGGTCGCCGCACTACCGACTCCGCGCGTCGTGGTTGTCATGGTGCCGGCCGGCGCTGCGACCGCCCAGACCATCACCGCCCTGGGGGACCTTCTTTCCCCGGGCGACCTGGTCGTGGATGGTGGCAACAGCAAGTTCACCGACGACATCGTTCATGCGCAGGAGCTCAAGGACAAAGGGATCGGGTTCGTCGACTGTGGTGTCAGCGGCGGCGTGTGGGGCAAGGAGAACGGCTATGGGCTGATGTGTGGCGGTGATGCTCAACATGTCGAGATGGTCATGCCGATTTTTGACGCCCTCCG
>PKWT01000124.1:5167-12876 GCA_003132125.1 Micrococcales bacterium
GTCAGGGACGTTCCGGGCAGCTTCAAGGCCTGGACCCGAGGCACCGTTGTGCGCTCATGGCTGCTGGACCTCATGGTCAAAGCGCTCGAGGAAGACCACGACCTCGGTCAGATCAGGGGCTATGTCAACGACTCGGGCGAGGGGCGCTGGACCGTGGAAGAAGGCATCGCTCACGCGGTGCCGATGCCGGTCATCACGTCGGCGTTGTTCGCCCGCTTCTCCTCGCGTCAGGATGACTCCCCACAGATGAAGGCCGTGGCCGCGCTGCGCTTCCAGTTCGGCGGACACGCGGTCACCAAGGCCGGCGAGACCGGTGTGCTGACCGATCACTGACCGACGGTGACGCAATCGTGCACCTGAGGCATCTGTCGGTCGTCGACTTCCGCAGCTATGCAGAGGCCGAGTTGCCCCTGGCTCCCGGGGTCACCACCATGATCGGGCTCAACGGGCAGGGCAAGACCAATCTGGTTGAGGCCGTCGGCTACATAGCCACGCTTGGTTCGCATCGCGTGGCCAGCGACGCGCCGTTGGTTCGTTTCGGTGCGCAACAAGCCATTGTCCGGGGCGCGGTGATCCGGGACGGGCGCGAGACGCTGGTCGAGATCGAGATCAACGTCGGACGGGCGAACGGCAGCCGCAACAGGGCACGACTCAATCGCTCACCGGTCCCCCAGCCGCGCGAGGTCCTGGGGACCTTGCGAACGGTGATGTTCGCGCCCGAGGACCTGGCGCTGGTCAAAGGCGACCCCTCCGAGCGGCGCCGCTTCCTGGATGAGCTCCTGGTGGCGCGGCAGCCGCGCTGGGCTGGGGTGAGGGCCGACTACGACAAGGTGCTCAAGCAGCGCAACGCACTTCTGAGGTCGGCGGCGCCCGTCCTGCGCCGAGGTGCCCGACGAACCCGTGACTTCTCCACAACGTCATCCACAGCTTTATCCACACCCCCTGTGGACAAAGCTGTGGATGAGACCGAGGGCGCCTTGCATACTCTGGACGTGTGGAACACCCACCTCGCCTGGGTTGGCGCGCAGCTGCTCTACGCCCGGCTACGACTCATGCGTGACCTGGCGCCCTACCTTGCGGCTGCGTACGACGAAGTCAGTGACGTGACCTCAGATGCCCGCATCGCCTACAGGTCGTCGTTGCGAGAGGAAGCCTCCCTCGACATCGCTCGAGGCGCGGTGCCGGAGATGGATGAGCTGCACGACGAGCTCCTGGCCTCCCTCGAGGCGGTGCGGGTCAACGAGATCGAGCGTGGCATCTCGCTGGTCGGCCCTCATCGGGACGATGTGGTGCTCACCCTGGGCCAGCTGCCGGCAAAGGGCTACGCGAGCCATGGCGAGTCCTGGTC
This sequence comes from Micrococcales bacterium, assembly GCA_003132125.1. Taxonomy (GTDB): domain Bacteria; phylum Actinomycetota; class Actinomycetes; order Actinomycetales; family Dermatophilaceae; genus UBA4719. The sequence goes on from PKWT01000124.1 coordinate 6,516, forward strand.
ATTCGCCCTCGGCCTTCGGCTGGCGGCGTACCAGCTGTTGCGGCACGACCTCGGCGAGGACCCCGTGTTGATCCTGGATGACGTCTTTGCCGAGCTCGACTCGGGCCGCCGCGAGCGGCTGGCCGGGTTGGTCACGGATTGTGAGCAGGTGTTGATCACGGCAGCCGTGCCCGGCGACGTGCCCAAGGTCCTGTCCAGCTCCGGCACGACGTATCGCGTGACCCTGGGTCAGGTCGACCGTGCCGACTGACGACCGCCCGGGTCGACGGCACCGCCGTGAGCACGTTGGCGACGACGCGCTATCGGTGGTCGGGACTGGCGCAGCGCCGAACGCTGATGTCGCCACGTCTGATGTCACCTCGGGTGACAAACCCAGCGTGGTCGATGACCCGGCTGCGGACACGGCCGACGTGGCCGCGGCATCTGCCTTGGCTCGTGCTCGTGAAGCCGCAAGGGCCAAGGGCCTGCGCCCTGGCAGCAGGCCGATGCGCAAGAGACGAGCGCCAGGCCAACAAGGCCAAGACTCAGCAGGCTCAACGGGGTCTGGTCGCGACCCGGCGTTGCTCGGCGACCAGATGGACCGCCTGCTGCTCGATCGTGGATGGAACGTGGATGTCGCTATTGGTGCGGTGATGGGTCGCTGGGCGGACATCGTCGGATCGAACGTCGCCGAGCACTGCAAGCCGGTGACGTTCAGCGACGGAGTCCTGACCGTTCGCGCGGACTCGACGGCGTGGACCACCCAGATGCGGCTGATGTCGTCGTCGATCCTCGGGCGGCTCGACACCGAGGTTGGCAAGGACGCAGTCACCGAGCTTCGGGTGCAGGGACCGAGCGCGCCGTCATGGAACAGGGGGCCCCGGAAGTCGACCGGCCCCGGTCCTCGCGACACCTACGGCTGACCCTCGCGACACTTGCGAGAGGCCCCGCTGCGTAGGGGGACTAGGGACTACCGGTCTATTTACCGGAAAATGGCGTTGACGGGCCTCCTGAGCAACCTCTTGTCTGTCCCGACGGGTAGACTCAGAGACAATTCGGCGGCCTGCCTGACGAGGTGCCAGGGGACGATCCGTGTCGCATGACTCGGACTCCCGTGGGACAGCGACACGTCTGGTGTGGCCGCTTCCCGTGCCCGACCCCGGACGAAGCACCGCGATGCAGGTGCCAGGGTCTCGCGCGAACCACGTGACAACCGCATGAAGCCAAAAGGAGCACAGTGTCCGAGGTCAGCCCAGAGAATCTGCCCGACCCTGAGAGTGCACCCGAGGCCACGTCAGCCAAGGCACCCAAACCCCAGAGCCAGGCCTACGACGCGAGTGCCATCACTGTCCTCGAAGGGCTGGAAGCGGTCCGCAAGCGCCCCAGCATGTACATCGGCTCCACCGGCGAGCGTGGTCTGCACCACCTGGTCTGGGAGGTCGTCGACAACTCTGTGGACGAGGCGCTCGCCGGCCACGCCGACCACATCGAGGTCACCCTGCTGGCAGACGGGGGGGTCAAGGTCGTGGACAACGGCCGTGGCATCCCGACCGGCATCATGGTCGGCGAGGGCAAGCCGGCCGTCGAGGTCGTGCTCACGCAGCTGCACGCCGGCGGCAAGTTCGGCGGCGCAGGTTACACGGTCTCGGGTGGACTTCATGGAGTCGGCATCTCCGTGGTCAACGCCCTCTCTGACAGGGTCGATATCGAGGTCCGTCAGCGTGGCCACGTCTTCCGGCAGACGTTCCTGGTGGGTGTGCCCGCGGCCGACCTGTCCAAGGACGAAGCCACTGATGCGACCGGCACCACGGTCACCTTCTGGGCCAGCCCGGACATCTTCGAGACCACGACCTATGAGTACGAGACCCTGCGTGCCCGGTTCCAGCAGATGGCGTTCCTGAACAAGGGTCTGACCATCACCCTGACCGACGAGCGCCCCCGGGCCATCGAGGCGGCCGGGGACGAGGATGCGGCCGAGGGACTGGATGAGGTCGAGGTCGAGGACAAGCCGGTCAAGCCACGCATGGTCTCCTACCGCTACGAGGACGGCCTGGTCGACTACGTCAAGCACCTTGTCTCCTCCAAGCGCTCCGAGCCGGTGCACCCCGAGGTCATCTCCTTCGAGCTCGAGGACAGCGCGAAGCAGATGTCTCTCGAGGTCGCGTTGCAGTGGACCAGCGCGTACTCCGAATCGGTTCACACCTACGCCAACACCATCAACACCCACGAGGGTGGCACCCACGAAGAGGGCTTCCGGGCGGCGATGACCAAGCTGGTCAACGACTTCGCCCGCAACCAGAAGCTCCTCAAGGACAAGGATGAGAACCTCACCGGTGACGACATCCGCGAAGGCCTGACCGCCGTCATCTCGGTCAAGCTCGCCGAGCCGCAGTTCGAGGGACAGACCAAGACCAAGCTCGGCAACTCCGAGGTCAAGGGGTTCGTCCAACACGCCATGACCGACGAGCTCGGCCACTGGTTGAGCGCCCACCCCAACGAGGGGAAGGACATCGTCCGTAAGTCCGTCCAGGCGGCTGCGGCTCGGATGGCGGCCCGCAAGGCCCGCGAGGCAACGCGCCGCAAGGGTCTGCTCGAGTCCGGCGGGCTACCGGGCAAGCTCCGTGACTGCCAGAGCAGCGACCCCACGATCAGCGAGGTCTTCATCGTCGAGGGTGACTCCGCCGGCGGTTCTGCGGTTCGGGGTCGCAACCCGCACAACCAGGCGATCCTGCCGATCCGCGGCAAGATCCTCAACGTCGAGAAGGCCCGCATCGACAAGGTGCTGGCCAACAATGAGGTCCAGGCACTCATCTCGGGCTTCGGCACCGGCATCGGCGAGGACTTCGACCTGGCCAAGGCGCGCTATCACAAGATCGTCCTGATGGCCGACGCCGATGTGGACGGCCTGCACATCCGGACCCTCTTGCTGACGTTGCTGTTCCGCTTCATGCGTCCACTGATCGAGGCCGGCTACGTCTACCTCGCGCAGCCGCCGCTCTTCCGCCTCAAGTGGAGCAACCACCCGCACGAATACGCCTACTCCGACCGTGAACGCGACTCATTGGTCCAGGCCGGGGTGAGCCAGGGATGGCGACTGCCCAAAGACGCAGGTATCCAGCGTTACAAGGGTCTTGGCGAGATGGACTACCAGGAGCTGTGGGAGACCACGATGGACCCCGACCACCGCATTCTTCTCCAGGTCACCCTCGATGACGCCGCGGCCGCGGACGAGATCTTCGCGATTCTCATGGGCGAGGACGTCGAGAGCCGCCGCAGCTTCATCCAGCGCAACGCCCGCGACGTGAGATTCCTTGACATCTGACGTCAAACCAGGCCGCAGGTTTTCCGCCATACAGAACGAAGGACAAGAGCGTGACTGAGCAGCCGCCGATCATTGAGACCGACCGCATCGAGCCGGTCGACATCAACCTGGAGATGCAGCGCAGCTACATCGACTATGCGATGACGGTCATCGTCAGTCGCGCGCTTCCGGACGTGCGCGATGGCATGAAGCCCGTGCACCGCCGGGTCGTCTATGCGATGTATGACGGGGGCTACCGTCCCGACCGCGGCTACAACAAGTGCTCGCGCGTCGTCGGCGAGGTGATGGGTCAGTACCACCCGCACGGCGACGCCTCGATCTATGACGCGTTGGTGCGGCTGGTCCAGGACTGGTCTCTGCGCTACCCGCTGGTCGACGGGCAAGGCAACTTCGGCTCACCTGGTGACGACCCCGCGGCCGCGCCGCGATACACCGAGTGCCGGATGGCGGCGCTGGCCATGGAGATGGTCCGCGACATCGACCAGGACACGGTCGACTTCAAGGACAACTACGACGGCAAGACTCAGGAGCCGACGGTCCTGCCGAGCCGGTTCCCGAACCTGCTGGTCAACGGCTCCGCCGGTATCGCGGTCGGCATGGCCACCCAGATCCCGCCGCACAACCTGCGCGAGGTTGCCGCCGGTGTCCAGTGGTACCTCCAGAACCCCGAGGCACCTCGCGAAGAGCTCCTCGCCTACCTGATGACCCAGATCCAGGGCCCAGACTTTCCCACCGGAGCGCTCATCCTGGGCCGCAAGGGCATCGAGGATGCCTACCGCACCGGCCGCGGCTCGATCATCATGCGGGCCGTGGTCGAGGTCGAGGAGATCCAGAACCGCATCTGCCTGGTGGTGACCGAGCTGCCCTACCAGGTCAACCCGGACAGCCTCGCGCAGAAGATCGCCGAGCTGGTCAAGGAAGGCCGCCTGGCTGGGATCGCCGACATCCGCGACGAGACCTCGGGTCGCACCGGCCAGCGCCTGGTGATCGTCCTCAAGCGCGACGCTGTGGCCAAGGTCGTGCTCAACAACCTCTACAAGCACACCCAGCTGCAGACCACGTTCGGTGCCAACATGCTGGCGCTGGTCGACGGCGTGCCACGCACGTTGCCGCTGAGCGCGTTCATCCGGCACTGGGTCGAGCACCAGATGGACGTCATCGAGCGCCGGACGAAGTTCCGGCTGCGCAAGGCCGAGGAAGAGGCCCACATCCTGCGTGGGCTGCTGAAGGCTCTGGACGCGCTGGATCGGGTCATCGCCCTGATTCGCGCCTCAGCCACGGTCGAGGTGGCCCGCGACGGTCTGATCGAGATGCTCGGGATCGACGAGATCCAGGCGCAAGCGATCCTCAACATGCAACTGCGCCGTCTGGCTGCCCTCGAGCGCCAGAAGCTGATCGACCGCCACGATGAGCTGCAGGCAATGATCGACGAGTTCAACGCGATCCTGGAATCGCCCCAGCGGAGGCGCACGATCGTCAGTGAAGAGCTGGCCGAGATCGTCGCCAAGTACGGCGACGATCGGCGCACCAAGATCGTGCCCTTCGACGGTGACATGTCGATGGAGGACCTCATCCCCGAGGACGACGTCGTCGTCACGATCACCCGGGGTGGCTACGCCAAGCGCACCAAGGTCGACCTGTACCGCTCGCAGCACCGTGGCGGCAAGGGCGTCAAGGGCGCGTCCCTGCGCAGCGACGACATCGTGGAGCATTTCTTCATCACGACCACCCACCGGTGGCTGCTGTTCTTCACCAACCTCGGACGGGTCTATCGCGCCAAGTCGTACGAGCTTCCTGAAGGCAGTCGTGACGCCAAGGGTCAGCACGTCGCCAACCTCATGGCCTTCCAACCGGGTGAGCAGATCGCCCAGGTTCTCGCCCTGCAGGACTACGTGACCGACCCCTACCTGGTGCTCGCGACCCGGAACGGGCTGGTGAAGAAGACCCGTCTCTCGGAGTACGACTCCAACCGCTCCGGTGGCCTGATCGCGGTCAACCTGCGCGACGGCGACGAACTGGTCGGGGTTGGCGTGGCCTCGGCCGCCGATGACCTGTTGCTCGTTTCGGTCAAGGGCCAGTCGGTCCGGTTCAGGGCGGATGACGACACGTTGCGACCGATGGGTCGTTCCACCAGTGGTGTGATCGGCATGAAGTTCCGCAATGGCGACCACCTCTTGTCGATGAGTGTGATCGTGGATGGCTCCGACCCAGACGTGTTCGTGGTGTTCGAGAATGGCTTGGCCAAGCGGACCTTGGCTTCGGCCTACACGGCCAAGGGACGCGGCATCCTCGGCGTCAAGGTCGCCCAGCTCTCCGACAGGGGCGGCGACCTGGTCGGCGCGCTCACGGTGGACGAGGAGGACGAGGTCATGGTCGTGATGGAGAGGGGCAAGATCGTCCGCTCTCGCGTCGATGAGGTGCGTCGAACCGGCCGCAACACGATGGGTGTGCAGTTCGCGACACCGGACAAGCGCGACTCGATCGTCGCGGTGGCACGCAACGCCGACCGTGGTATCGAGGACGAGACCGATGACGACACCGAGCTCAACGACGGTGGTTCCGGAACCGACATGGCCAGGCCGACAGACGCCGTTTCCCCAACCGTGACCGACGGCCCACCCGAAACAGCACCCAAGGCGGGTACCGTTGCGTCGGAGCAGGATGAGGTCGACAACGCGGGAGGCAACGAGTGACTACGGCAGGCCAGAGCGGCACTTCTCTACGCGCTGAGGGCTCCCCGCGCTCCGCCGAGGCGGCCGGTGACATGTCGAGACAAGACGCTGCCCGATCTTCAGCACCTCGGCGGGTCAAGCTCAGTGTCTCGCGGGTCGACCCTTGGTCGGTGATGAAGCTGGCGTTCCTGCTTTCGGTCGCCGTTGGCATCGCCGGCGTCGTCATGGTGGCAGCGCTGTGGATGATCCTGTCCGGCATGGGCGTGTTCGCGGATATCAACCGCACCGTCGAAGAGGTGCTGAACTCCAGCAACGGCTCCACGTTCGACCTCATGGACTACATCGGCTTGGGTCGCGTGGTCTCACTGTCGATCGTCATCGGTGTCAT
>PKWT01000124.1:12892-15055 GCA_003132125.1 Micrococcales bacterium
GCCGGTGGCGCGCCATGGCCGTTTTGGATGGGACCACGCGGGTGGGGTAGCCTCGGGCCTCGCGCGCCTGTGACTCCCTTCGGGTCTGGCGCGATGGAGATGGCGAAGGGGCCTATAGCTCAGACGGTTAGAGCGCTTCCCTGATAAGGAAGAGGTCGGAGGTTCAAGTCCTCCTAGGCCCACTGGCGCCATACGGCCCCTGGCATGCGGAAACGCGGTCAGGGGCCTTTGCCTTGTCCTCCGCGCCAAGCCACTGGCTCCCAAAGCGGTTCCGTGCGTGGCCGAGCTCCCGGAGCGGATCGAGTCCTAGCCGGCGGAAGGCTTGCGCACAGCGAACTCACCGAACACCTCGTCGAAGTCCGACGCCACGAGCGGTCGGCCGAAGAGCCATCCCTGGGCGGCGTCGCACCCCTGTTCGCGCAGCAGTGTGGCTTGGCTCGGCCGCTCCACACCCTCAGCGATGAGGGTCATCCCCAGGGCATGGCCCATGGCGATGATCGCGCTGACGATGGTCGCCGACGACGCGTCAACGTCCATCAATGAGACGAAGGACTGATCGATCTTGAGCACGTCGATGTCGGTCCGTTGGAGATGTGACAGCGACGAGTACCCCGTGCCGAAGTCGTCGATGGACAACTTCACGCCCAGGTCTCGCATCCGGCCCAGGTTGCGGTTTGCGGTTCCGTTCCCGCTGAGCAGAGCGGTCTCGGTGACCTCAAGGGTGAGGTGCTGCGGTGAGATTCCCGTCTGACGCAGAGCCTCGCTGAGCGCGTTGACCACGTCGTCGTGCTCGAGGGTGCGCGCGGACAGGTTGACCGCGATGGTCGCTCCCTGCTCGCACCACTGCGCGCTCCTCCTGCAGGCCTCTTGGAGCACCCAGCAGTCCACCGCCGAGATAAGGGAGCTGGCCTCGGCGATAGGGATGAACCCGTCGGGCGGCAGGAGTCCGAATCCGGGTCGCTCCCAGCGGACCAGGGCCTCCGCGCCGATCACCCGTTCGTCGGCCAGCGACACCACCGGTTGGTAGAGGACCCGAAGCTCTTGCTGGTTGATGGCCCGGCCCAACGCGTTGCGCACGGAGAACTTGGTGTCCACGACCAGCTGCATCGACTCGTCGAAGACCGCGGTACGGGCCTTGCCGCGAACCTTCGCGTGATACATCGCGAGGTCAGCCTGGCGCAGCAGGTCCTCGGAGGTGGCAGTGCTGTCGGCCGTCGTGGCCATACCGATGCTGGCACTGACGACCGCGTGGTGCTCCCCGATGGGGAAGGGTGCGCCGAGCTGACTTCCAATTCGGTCGGCGATGCCCGGCGTGCCCGCACTGTCGGAGCCGTTCTGGCACACGACGACGAACTCGTCACCACCCAGGCGGGCGACGAAGTCTCCCTGGCGCAGGCACACGCGGATCCGTTGGCCGGCCAGCACGAGAAGCTCGTCGCCGACGGCGTAACCCAGACTGTCGTTGACCTGTTTGAAGCCGTCCAGGTCGACGTACAGGATGGTCAACCCCCGCCCGNNTCGCGTTCGTCGTCCGCCGCTGCATACGCGGTGCTGAGGACGTCCAGAAGCTCGCGCCATACTGTCGGAGACGGGCTCAGCTCGCGATCGAGCCCCAGTCTCCTTAGCTGTCCGGCCAGGGTGCGGTGCAGCTTGGCGGTGTCCTTCATGCTGCCCGCTCTCGGAAGACGGTGGGGGGACAAAGTGACTTGGTCGAAGGGCAACACAACACAGCGGGCAGCTGGGTTGTGTTGCACCGAACGGCAGCACTCAGATGACTGTCCAATGTTACGCGTGGTTCGACCCTTGCGTTGCTTGAGCGCCTTATGGGGGACGTTCGTGTCGTGACGGAGACACGTGGGTAGGTCAGCCCAGATCCCGATTCGTGCCCAATCCGGTTCCCGAATAGACTGCCATTCACGCTGGCGCGTTCTCGCCCGCTTCCCTGACAAGGAAGAAGTCAGAGACTCGCGTCAACGTGGGCCAACATCTCCCAGCGTGTCTGTGACCCGCGACGAGCTGCACGAAGGAGTACCAGTCATGAAGAAGATCCTGTTGTTGATCGCGACGGCAGCCGGCGTCCTGGCCATCCAGAAGAAGCTCAAGGACCAGCAGGCTGAGCAGGACCTTTGGGCCGAGGCGACGGACGAAGTCTAGGCTCGAGGA
>PKWT01000046.1:0-1893 GCA_003132125.1 Micrococcales bacterium
ACTCGAGCTGGTCGAAGGCGGGCGCCGGGCGGTGGATGCCCCAGCGCTCGCTGACCTCGAGCTTCTCGTCGCCCTTGAGGTTGAGGCACTCGCCTGTGGTGTTGAAGACGTGGCCGAGCGTGACGTCACCGACGGGCACCGTGATGGGGCCGCCGGAGTCCTTCACCGCCGCGCCTCGAACCACACCGTCGGTGGGCTGCAGCGAGATGGCGCGGACCATGTTGTCGCCGATGTGCTGGGCGACCTCGAGGTTCAGGCTTTTCGTCTCGCCGGCAAGCTCGACCTCGACGGTCAGCAGGTTGTACATCGACGGCATGGCATCGGCGGGGAACTCCACGTCGATGACAGGGCCGATGATGCGGGAGACGCGACCGACCCCGACCGGGTTCTGAGGCGTGGTGGCGCCTTCTTTGATTACGGCAGTCATGAGCTCTCTCAACCTTCTTACTTGGCGGACGCGAGGGCGTCGGCGCCGCCGACGATTTCGCTGATCTCTTGGGTGATCTCGGCCTGGCGCGCCTGGTTGGCCAGACGGGTGTACTTGCGGATGAGCTCCTCGGCGTTGTCCGTCGCGGACTTCATCGCACGCTGACGGGCAGCGAGCTCAGAAGCCGCCGACTGCAACAACGCGTTGAACAGGCGCTCGGTGACGTACTTCGGCAACAGTGCGTCCAACACCTGATCGGCGCTCGGCTCGAACTCGTACAGAGGCAGCACGTCGTCCGATTCGGGAGCCTCGGTGCCCTCAACGACCTCGAGGGGCAGCAGCCGGATGACTTCGGGCTCCTGGGTGACCATGCTGACGAACCGGGTGAAGACCACGTGGACCTCGTCGACACCACCGGTGTCGTAGTCCTTGATGAAGTCCTCGGTGATCCGGGCACCGATCTCGCGGGCAACCTCGAACGTCGGGCTGTCGGAGAAGCCGGACCACTCCTGGGCGAACTCGCGCCGACGGAACTTGTAGAAGCCCACCGCCTTACGGCCCACGAGGTAGGGGATGACTTCCTTGCCCTCGTCGCGCAGCAGCTCTGCGAGCTTCTCGCTCTCCTTGAGCACTGCCGAGGAGTAGGCCCCGGCCAGACCGCGGTCGCTGGTGATGACCACCATGGCCGCTCGGCGGACCTGCGGGTGCTCGGTGGTCAACGGGTGCTCGACGTTGGAGAACGTCGCAACCGCCGACACGGCTCGCGTCAGCGCGCTCGCGTACGGCGTGGACTCGATGACCCGCTGGCGAGCCTTGACGACCCGAGAGGCTGCGATGAGCTCCATCGCGCGGGTGATCTTCTTGGTCGCCTGGACGGACCGGATGCGCTGGCGGTAGACCCGCATCTGCGCTCCCATGTGTTCCCGCCTCTCCTCAGTGAAGTGTTATCGCGAAANNCGGTGAGCGGACGCCGGGTGGTCACAGGTGGCCACCCGGCATACGGGTCAACGCTTGCGTTTGACGATCTTGACCTGCTCGACCTCGGCCTCGGGCAGGGCGCCCGGCTCCGGCTCGTGACCGATCGGAACGCTTTCCTTGCCACCGGCCAGGAACTGCTCCTTGAAGGTGTTGATCGCATCCAGGACGCCGGCCTGGGTGTCGTCGTCGAACTTCTTGGTCTCACGGATGGCCGACAGCAGACCGGGCTGCTTGCGACGCAGGTAGTCCAGGAACTGCTCCTCGAAGGTCTTGATGTCGCCGACCGCGATGTCGTCGAGCTGCCCGGTGGTGCCGGCCCAGATGACCACGACCTGCTCCTCGACGGCCATCGGGGAGGCCTGCTTCTGCTTGAGCAGCTCGATGAGGCGAGCACCCTTGGCAAGCTGGGCCCGCGAGGCGGGGTCGAGGTCGGAGGCGAACATGGCGAACGCCTCCATGGCGCGGTACTGCGCGAGGTCGAGCTTGAG
>PKWT01000046.1:1966-2152 GCA_003132125.1 Micrococcales bacterium
CGGACAGCTTGGCGCAACGCTCGAGCAGCCGGCTGTGCAGGTAGAAGACGTCGCCGGGGTAGGCCTCTCGGCCCGGCGGGCGCCGAAGGAGCAGCGATACGGCGCGGTAGGCCTCGGCCTGCTTGGACAGGTCGTCAAAGACGATGAGGACGTGCTTGCCGGCATACATCCAGTGCTGGCCGATGG
>PKWT01000046.1:2177-2622 GCA_003132125.1 Micrococcales bacterium
ACCGTCGTCTTGCCGGTCTGACGGTCGCCGATGATGAGCTCACGCTGGCCACGGCCGATCGGGATCATCGAGTCGATGGCCTTGATGCCGGTTTGCAGCGGCTCGTGCACCGACCGGCGCTGCATCACGCCGGGCGCCTGCAGCTCGAGGGCGCGACGACCCTCGGCCACGATCTCGCCCAGACCATCGATCGGCTGACCGAGCGGGTTGACCACCCGGCCCAGGAAGTTGTCACCGACCGGGACGGAAAGAACCTCGCCCGTGCGCTTGACCTCCTGGCCCTCCTCGATACCGGAGAAGTCACCGAGGATGACGACGCCGATCTGGTGCGCCTCAAGGTTCAGCGCGATACCCAGGGTGTCGTCGGCGAACTTCAACAGCTCGTTGGTCATCGCCGAGGGCAGGCCCTCGACGTGCGCGATGCCGTCACCGGCGTCGATCACTC
>PKWT01000361.1:0-17952 GCA_003132125.1 Micrococcales bacterium
GGTCGGGCCAATGGCAACGTGACCCACCGGAAGACCGACCACGACGAGCAACCGTCGAGCTTCGCGGCTTCGTACAGATCACCGGGAATGTTCTGGAGCGCCGCCAGAACCAGCAGCACCGACAGCGGCGTTATCTGCCAAACCTGCACCAGCTCGATGGCGAGGATGGTCAGGAGATGGTTCTGGCCAAGGAACACCTGGTAATGGTCGATCAGGTGCACCGAGCTGAGCAGGCTGTTGAGAAGTCCGGTGTTGCTGTCCCAGATACTGCTCCACACGATGCCTTCCACCACCCCGGGCAGAGCCCAGGGCAAGATGAGCACCGCGATGAGGATGGACCGCCCGGTGAACTTGTGTTGCAGCGCGACGGCCATCCCGATGGCCAGAACGGTGGACAACGTCACTCCGACGAGGACATACAGCGCGGTGTTGGCCATGCTGGAGCGGACCGCTTCGTCGCTGAACAGCCGCCGGAAGTTGTCCAGCCCGGAGAATGTGGTCGGGGGGTTCAGCTCCTGAACCCGGAAGAAAGATGCGACGATCGTGTACCCCGCGGGCACCAACGCGAGCCCGACGATGAACAGGGTCAGCGGCGTCACCAGGGCGTAAGGCAGCAGGTCGACCCGGCGACGGGGCCGCAGGCTGATGGTTGCCGGTGGGCCGTCGTCGGCACCCAAGGCAGCCTGCGGACCGCTGGCCCGGGTTCTGAAGGTCACTGCCCTGGCCGACGCCGTGTGTCGAGTCGGTTCATGAGCCGTTCGACAGCTTGGTAGCCGTGTCGGCGATCGCCTTGACCGCATCGCCCACGCTCATCGACCCGGTCGCCGCGGCGTGCAGGTTGGTGTACACGGCGTGGGAGAACTGCGGGTACCAGGCAGGTGCGCCTTCCGGGAAGACCGGCGCACTGCCCTTGAGCAGGTTGCCGAGCTGAGCGCCTTCGACCAGCTTCCCCTTGCTCGTCAGCTGACTGAGGCCGGTCAACCGGGACGGGATGAAGAAACCAGGCATGACCTTGTCCGGTCCACTGGCGCCGGCGAAGTCTGACTGGTTCGTGGCCGAGGTGAACCACTCGATGAACTTTGCCGCCGCGGCGGGATATTTCGCCTGGCGAGGAATGCCGATGCCGTCCGGGTTGCTCAGATTCGGACCGACGCCGCTCACTCCGGGCGTGGGCAGGTACGTCACCTGGTTGACCACGCTGGAGGAGGCCGGCAGGTCGTAGAGGCTGCCGACGTTTCCGGAGTAGTCGGAGAACGTGCTGGCCACTGTTCCCTTCGCCATCAGCGTCTGCTGGCCCTGGCTGTCACTGACGTTGATGTTTCCCGGGGGCACGAGGCCGGTCTTGAGGGCGTCGGTCATCCACTGTGCCGCCTTGTAGCCGGCCGAGTCGGGGGTGGCGAACTGGGGCTTGCCCTTGCCATCCAGGATCGTGCCTCCGAACGCTGCGGTCGTCTGGTACCAGTAGGTAGACAAACCCTCGGCGGCGGCGAACGGGATGTTGAGGGGGTACTGCGTCACGCCCTTGGCCTTGATCTGCTGAAGATCCTTCGTGTAGGCGTCGATCGTGGTGGGCAGGGTGGTGATCCCAGCTTTGGCGAACAACTGCTTGTTGACCGTGGTGACCATGAACGATGCGTCGTACGGGATGCCGATCACGTGCGTGTTGGAGGTGAAGGAGTTCAGCTGTGGCATGTCCGCTGCCATCGCCTTGGTGTCGACGTAGTTCTCCATCGGATAGAACCAGTCGAGCTTGCCCAGCTGACCGACGCGAGACCAGTCCACGTCCGTGGCGTCGGCGAAATAGGTCTTGGCCGTAGCGGCCGCCGAGATCTTCGTCTGCAGGCTGTCCCAGTCGACGTTCGTCCACTTCACCGTGATGCCCGTGCTCTTGGTGAAGGCGTCCAGTGCTGCGCGAGGAGGAGGCTCGATGGCCAAGGCGACGGTTATCGTGACACCCTTCGTCGCCGTCGAAGCGGCACCCCCTCCCCCGCCCCCAGAACAACCGGCAACGATCAGGCTGAGCGACCCGACGCCAGCAACCAGAGCGACGCCTCTCATGTGGTTCCGCATCGATTTCATTTGCTCTGGCCTTCCTTGGTGGCAACTGGTGCTGGGACGCGCTCACGTGAGATGCGCAGATCGCGCATTGACCACCGGCGGATGCCCAAGACTTGCACATACCGCGCAACCAGTCAATGGGTTGTCGCCCCATCGATGGCCATTTTATGCGCGTTAGGGCATTCGACGCGCATAATTTCTTTCTCTAACGATCCATTCGCGCATCTAGAGTGAGCATTTGTGCTAGCCTGACACCATGCAGCGGAAGCAGAGGTTGAATCAGATGGTTTCCACGATCGTCGAGAGGGGAACCGTCGACGTCATCACGCTCGCCGAGGCGTTCGCCGTCTCGCAGGCAACGATCCGGCGTGATCTTGAGGTGCTCGAGAAGCAGCGGTTGGTGAGTCGAACGCACGGCGGAGCGACCGCCCATGCGGCGTTCAACGATCTCCCTCTCGGTTTCAAGACGGCGCAGGATCTGACCGAGAAACGGCGCATCGCCCGCCGGGCCCTTGAGTTCTTGGATGGAGCACGGGTCATCGGTATGACCGGCGGTACGACTGTGACTGAGTTCGCCCGACTGCTGCTGGACCGGGACGGGCTCACCGTTGTCACCAACGCGCTCAACATCGCCACTGACCTGGTCGCCAACCCAGGGTTGCGGGTCTTCGCCGCAGGCGGGGAGGTGCGCAGTAGCAGCCAGGAATCCGTTGGTCCCACTGCAGAGGCGTTTCTGTCGGGTTACAACATCGACGTTGCGTTCCTCGGGGTCGACGGCGTGGACGCAGTGGCTGGGTGTACGAACTACGATCCGGTCGGAGCGCGGGTAAACGCCATTCTGCAGCAGCGCGGAAAGATGAACATAGTGCTCGCCGACGCCACCAAGATTTCGAGAGTGGCTTTGGCGCAGGTGTGTGCGATATCGGACGTCGATGTGCTCATCACGGACAGCCGGGCGCCACAAGCAGCGCTGGATCAGATCCGTCGACACGGCTGCCGCGTCATCTGCGTGTGACCCGGCGTCGCTGCCAACCAAGCTGATTCGAAGCCCCACGAGGTCCGCTCACTAGTTGACCAAATAGTGCGCATTTTAGCGGGCTCTTGTTCACTTGATGCGCGACATGCAATAGTGCTCGCATGGTCAAAATTGCGTTTATCGGAGCTGGCAGCGTCGAGTTCACCCGTAACGTTGTCACTGATTTGTGCAGTTTCGGGGAGCTGCACGGGGACTTGGAACTGTCGCTGCACGACATCGACGCTGAGCGGCTCGGGTACGCCGATGCGCTGGCCAAGCGGATCAGTGCCCAGAGTGGCGCCGGCGCCAGTGTCGTCTCGAGCATCGACCGTCTGACGGCCATCGAAGGCGCGGACTATGTCGTCAACGAGATCCAGGTCGGCGGATACCGTGCGACCCGCACGGACTTCGACATCCCCGCGCGGTACGGCGTCCGCCAGACCATCGCGGACACCATCGGCATCGGCGGCATCTTCCGAGGACTACGCACGATCCCCGTGTTGACCCAGATCGGCGACGACCTGGCCAAGGTGGCGCCCGACGCATACCTGCTCAACTACAGCAACCCGATGGCGATGCTGCCCTGGGCGGTTTACGCGGGCAGCCCGTTTGATCGCGTGGTCGGGCTGTGCCATTCGGTGCGCGATACGCACCGCTTCCTCGCCGGACTCGTCGACCTCCCTGTATCAGAGATCGACTTCGTGACCGCAGGCTTCAACCACCAGGCATTCGTGCTGAAGTTCGCGCACCAGGGCGAGGACTTGTATCCGCGGTTGCGCGCCGTCGTCGAGTCGGATCCGGAGTTGCAGCGCCGTGTTCGAGTCGAGATCTTCCGTCAGTTCGGCTATTTTCCCACCGAGTCCAGCGAACACAGCGCCGAATACGTGCCGTGGTTCATGCGTCACGACGAGGAGATCGACCGGTTCCGCATCCCCGTCGACGAGTACCTACGACGGTCCGAGGAAAACATGGACGAGTACGAGACAACCCTGCGCGCGCTTCAATCCGATACCTCGTTGGAGCTGGAGCCGACCTCAGAGATGGCCTCTGAGTTCATCCACGCGCGCGAGACCGGGCGACCCGCCGCGCTCTACGTAAACGTGCGCAACTCCGGATTGATCTCCAACCTTCCCGAGGAGTGTTGCGTCGAGGTNNTGGCCGCACTCAACCGGACCTTCCTCAACGTTGTCGAGCTGACGGTCAAGGCGGTATTGGAAGGGGATCGTCAGCACGTCTACCAAGCAGCCCTTCTCGATCCGAACACCGCG
Source organism: Micrococcales bacterium (assembly GCA_003132125.1). Lineage (GTDB taxonomy): Bacteria > Actinomycetota > Actinomycetes > Actinomycetales > Dermatophilaceae > UBA4719. Next base: position 4,342 of record PKWT01000361.1, read on the forward strand.
GCCACGCTCACTACCGACCAGACCACTCAGATGTGCGATGAACTTCTGGCCGCGCACGGCGACCTCATTCCTGAGGCCCTCCGACTCTGAACGGTTACTGCAAGCTCGCCGTCCGCCCAGGTCTGTTCACCCCCAAGGAGCAGCAATGACATCCAGCCCACGTCGCATCACCGCCCTGGCGATGGGGGCCATCGCCGCACTGACCCTGGCCGCCTGCACGGGCAGCAGCGGAAGCAAACCAAGCTCGACGCAGTCCGGCGGCGTGGTCCAGATCACGCTGTCCCACGGCTACACCGACGTCGAAGCCAAGGCCGTCACCGCCCAAGTGGCGACCTGGAACGCCTCGAATCCGAAGATCCAGGTGAAGCTGGTCTTTAACGGGGGCAACGACGGCGCCCTGCAGAAGACACTCGCAGGCCTGGCAGCGGGATCGTCCCCGGACATCGCCTATGAGTTCGGCTCCTCGATGGCGGCCCTGGCTGGGCGTTCGCAGGTCGTCGACCTCAGCAACAAGGTGAAGGACTCGAGCTTCAAGTGGACTGACTTCTACTCGTTCGAGCGCGATGCCGCCACGAGCAGCGGCAAGGTGTACGGCGTGCCCGCCCTTGTTGACAACCTCGCTCTTGTCTACAACAAGAAGCTCTTTGACAATGCAGGACTGGCGTACCCAACCGACAGCTGGACCTGGGATGACTTCCGGGCGGCTGCGAAGAAGCTGACCGATGCCAGTCGCAAGCAGTACGGATGGGCGTATGTCGCGGACGGCTCCGAGGACACGACCTGGCGGTGGCTGGCGATGCTCTGGCAAGCGGGCGGCGACCTGGTCTCTGCCGACGGCAAGAAGGCGGCGTTCGACTCACCAGCAGGGCTGAAGGCCACTCAGCTGCTGCATGACATGGCCGTGACCGACAAGTCGGTCTACCTTGATCAGGGCAACGGCAACTACCTCAACCTGTTCAACTCCGGCAAGATCGGGATGCTGTGGACCGGCCCGTGGGACCTGTCCAGCATCAACTCAGACGTCAACTACGGGGTCCAGATACTGCCCGCCGCCGAAGGGACCCACTCGAGCATCGCCGGGCCGGACAACTGGATGGTGTTCAACAACGGCGCCGCCCGCGAACAGGCGGCCTGGACCTTCCTCACCTGGTTGACCAGCGCGCAGACACACGGAGAGTTCACGCTGGCCACCGGTGACTTGCCGACGCGGGCGTCGGAGACCAAACTCGACTCCTACACCGGCTATCTGGCCAAGTACCCGGGCGACGCGGTGTTCGTGCTCAACCTCGGCAACGTCACCAAGGCCCGACCCAACACGAAGTCATATCCGCAGGTGAGCCAGGCCATCGGGAGCCAGATGCAGGGCGTGCTGATCGGGCAGACAGCGCCACAGTCCGCACTAACGGCAGCAGCTCAGCAGGCCGACGGCGCGCTCGCCTCGGGTCAGTGACAGCGAGGCAGACCCAGTGACGTCGGCGACGGCCCCGCCCGCCGCCGGACCTAGCCCGGTCCACAGACGCCCCTCCGTTCTCCTGCGCGTGTGGTGGTCGGACACCTTCGCCGGCTGGGCCTTTATCAGCCCGACCGTCCTGCTGATCGGGTTGTTCGGTCTCGTCCCGGTGGTGTGGGCGTTCGTCTTGTCATTCGAGCAGAACGACCTCATCTCACCCGGTAGGTGGGTAGGGCTGGACAACTACCGGAAGCTCTTGCACGACCCGGCGTTCTCCAACTCGGTGCGCAACACCGTGGTCTACACGCTCGTCTTCGTACCGGTGTGCGTTATCGGCTCCCTGTTGGTGGCTGCACTGTTGAACCGCCGCATCCGCGGTATCACGTTCTACCGCGTTGCAGTGTTCATCCCGGTGGTTACCTCCACCGTGGCGACCGCCACGATGTTCAACTGGTTGCTCGACCCCGACTTCGGCGTCGTCAACGCGGCGCTGAACAAGGTCGGCATAGCGAGCCAAGGTTTCTTCCGCGACCCAAAGGAGGCGCTGCTCGCGATCGTGCTGATGACCGTCTGGGGATGGCTCGGCTTCGGAGTGATCATCTATCTCGCCGCCCTGCAGAGCGTCTCAGCAGACCTGCTCGAGGCCGCTGCCATAGACGGGTGCACACGGTGGCGTGCGTTCTGGCGGGTCGAGGTGCCGCTGCTCGCGCCGGCCACCCTGTTCCTCGTGATCTGGCTGACCATCAACTCGCTGCAGCTCTTCGACGAGATCTTCGTGACGACCAAGGGCGGTCCAGTGGGATCGACGACCGTCGTCGTCTACTACCTCTACGTGCAGGCCTTCCAGTTCTTCAACGGCGGCTACGCATCAGCCATCGCCTACGCGCTGTTCATGGCCATCCTCGTCATCACCGCCATACAGCTCAAGGTCGGCCGCCGGTTATCGCACGGGGAGCGCTGACCGATGCCCAACCCGACGGAAGCTCCCGCCCTGGTCAAGCCACTGCGCGACGACGACCTGTCGCAGGCCGCCCACCGCCATCGGCCCAGCCCGTGGCACTTCCTGCTGCTACCTCTGTCGCTGATCATGCTCACACCTCTGGTGTGGATGGTCGTGACCGCCGTCTCCACGCCGGAGGAGTCACGACAGTTCCCGCCTGCGTTGCCGACCTCGATCCAATGGTCCAACTTCGCCGACGTCTGGGCCGGCTCGCCTTTCGGTCACTGGCTCGTCAACACAGCCATCGTGTCTGGCGTGGTCCTGATCTCCAACCTGGTCCTTTGCAGCACGGCGGGGTACGCGTTCGCGCGGCTGCGCTTCCGCGGCTCGGGGATCGCTTTCATGCTGCTGCTCACCACACTGATGGTGCCGTTCCAAGTTGTGCTCATCCCCACGCTGCTGATCGTGAAGTCGTTCGGGCTGATCGACCATCTGGGCGCGCTCATCGTGCCCAACCTCGTCACCGCGTTTGGGGTCTTCATGATGCGCCAGTTCTTCTTGGCGCTGCCTCCAGATCTGGAGGAGGCCGCCCGCATCGACGGGGCCAGCCGGCTCGGAGTGTTCATGAAGATCCTGCTGCCCTTGATGGGTCCGCCGCTCGCTACGCTCGCCATCCTGACCTTCCTCAGCATCTGGAACGACTTCCTGTGGCCGCTCGTAGCCATCCAGAGCCCCGAGAACATGACTATGCAACTGGGGCTGTCGACGTTCCAGGGGGCCCACCTGACCGACTGGCCACTGCTGATGGCGGCCACGCTGATGAGCCAGCTGCCGGTGATCGTGCTCTTCCTGCTTGCGCAACGCGTGTTCGTCCGGTCCATCGCCTCGTCCGGCATCAAGTAGAAAGACTCGCTGATGGCAGAGATCGTCCTAGAAGGGCTCCGCAAGGTCTACCCGGGCAAGCCGCCCGTGGTGGCCCTTGAGGGCCTCGACCTGACCATCGAAGATGGCGAGCTGGTCGCCTTCGTCGGCCCGTCCGGCTGCGGCAAGAGCACGGTCCTGCGCTGCGTCGCAGGTCTGGAGAGGCTCTCCGCAGGTCGCGTCATCATCGATGGTCGCGAGATCCAAGAACTTCCACCGGGCAAGAGAGACATTGCGATGGTGTTCCAGAGCTATGCCCTGTATCCACACCTCACCGTGTACAAGAATCTCGCCTTCCCACTGAAGGAACGCCATGTCCCCCGAAGTCGTCTAGATGCCGAGGTGCGGCGTGTCGCCGAGATGCTCGAGCTGACTCCCCTGTTGCGCCGGCGCCCAGGGCAGCTCTCCGGCGGGCAGCGCCAACGAGTGGCGATGGGCCGTGCCCTCGTCCGTGAGCCGCTGGCGTTCCTGCTCGACGAACCACTGAGCAACCTGGACGCCAAGCTGCGTACTCAGATGCGCATCGAGATCGCCGCGATCCACCGCCGCCTCGGAATCACCAGCATCTACGTCACCCACGACCAGGTCGAGGCCATGANNCCGGCGGAGGTGTACGAGAACCCGAAAAACCTGTTCGTCGCGGGCTTCCTCGGCACACCGAGCATGAACCTCCTGACAGGGCGGACCCACCTTGGCGTGCTGAGTGCCGGCCCACTCCGGCTGGTGGTGCCCGGTGCGCCAGACGGCGACGTCGTAGTCGGCATCCGGCCCGAGGGTCTCAGCNNATGCCTGGAGATGGTGGTTTCACACGTCGAAGCGCTTGGCAATGAGAACCTCGTCCATGGCTGGGTCACCGACACCGAAGACTCCGCCATGCCCCTGGTGTTCCGTGCTCCCCCGCGCGTCAACCCCCGAGAAAAGGAACGCCTGCGCGTTCGCATCGACCCGACGCAGCTGCTGGTGTTCGACCAAGCGAGTGAGAAGCGCNNGGTGACGCCAATCCGGACGTGATCCTGCGCGGGTGACAGGCCCTCAGCGGAGGGAGACCCGCAGAATGGCGGCACACAGCACGAAATCCCCCAGGTTGCCCGGGGAGGATTTCGGTTGCTGCACGAACACGTTGGTAGCGGGGGGGACCGGGCGGACCTGCGTTCGCACCGTTGCGGCACTTGGGTTTTCCGGTTGAATTCGCACTTGCCTGGGCATTTGCCCACCCTCCACTCGGACTTCGCTGAACATGTCTCCAGTGAAGCAGAGGCCCAGGACAGCGGCGTGATCTCTCGGCAGCATCACCCTCGAAGGTCGGTGGGTGCGTACGACTGGGCGCGCCACTTCTTGCCGTCGGCGCAGCCCGATGCTCGCCTGACAACGGCCAAGCGAGACTGCCCGGAGACGGCCACGACTTCGCCTGATGGTGGGCACGAAGACTGCCGCACACGAATCCGTCTGCCTCGTCGAGCAGTTGAAAGACATCGTGAGGTCCGTCGAGGAGATCATGAAGATGTGGGAAGCGTTCGGTTTGACCGGTTCATTGCGTGATGCCGGGGAACTTGCCGGTCTCTCATCACATCGTTGCTCGGTTCGTTGTGGCCTGGCCAGGCGGCGAACTCTTCTGACCGGGCAGCCACGAGGCCGGCTCTTGTCGATGAGCGAGCGCCCAAGGGTCCGAGTGGATCGACCCGCTCTAAGGCGCGCGTGGGGGCGGGACCTCCGAGCACCCCGCGAACAGGGTCATCGTTTGGGACGTCAACCCGTGACGGCAGGGTCATGGCGCCTATTGCGTCCAGCAGATTCAGTCGTCGTCGGATCCAGCCAACGGCGGCGGTGAGTTGAACCGGGTAGTCATAGAGCCGATCCCCTCGATTGAGCTGATCAGAACATCGTCGGATCTGATGAACCGCTTTGGGGTCCGTGCGTTGCCGACGCCTGCTGGTGTTCCAGTGAAGATGAGGTCGCCCGGCAACAACGGACACACGCTCGAGAGCCGTTCGATCAGACCGGCGATGTCATAGATCATCCGGGATGTTCGCGAGTTCTGGACCACTTCCCCTGACAGGGTGCAGCCGATCGCCAGGTCGTTCGGGTCGTGGAGTTCGTCCGGCGTGACCAGCCATGGCCCGCTCGGTCCGAACCCAGGGAAGGACTTGCCAAGACTGAACTGCGGCTTCGTCCCAGCCATTTGGACTTGTCGCTCGGACAGATCCTGGCCGATGGTCAGCCCGGCTACGTGGTCCCACGCTTGCGCGCGTTGTACTCGTTCGGCACGTTTGGAGATGGCAACGACGAGTTCGACCTCCCAGTCGACCGAGTCGCTGGGCAGTTCGACAACCGCTGAGGGCCCGGTCAGGCAGGTGGGGAACTTGGTAAAGGTCACCGGCATCGAGTCTGGCGGATAGCCCGCCTCCGCGGCGTGTTCTGCGTAGTTGACGCCGATGGCGAAGATCTGGGCGGGCTTCGGTACCGGTGGCCCAAGGTTCGCGAGATCGAACGGGCGCGCGCCTCTTGGGGGAGCCGATTCCACCCAATCCACGAAGTCTTGCCACCGCTCGTAGACGGCTTGGGGGTCCGCCCCGAAAAGCCCCTCGCTGGCTTGCTCGACATCAAGCGCGTTGTCCCCGAGGATGACGTTGAGTCGGCCAGCGACGTTGGCGAGCTTCACCAGTCCACCCGGGTGGGAACTGGTCCGCCGTGGCCCTCCTCCCAGGAGATCACTCTGTTGCGGAGCGTGCCCACACCCTCGATCTCCGCCTCGACCACGTCGCCGGGCTGGAGGTAGAAGTCGAAGGGGTTGGGCTGGATCGCCGCGACACCCGAGATCGTGCCAGTCGTGAGGAGATCCCCAGCGCTGTAGACCTGAGGCGAGTGGTATGCGACCAGGTGCGGGATGGACACCCTCATGGTGTTGGTGTTCCCGATCTGGCGCACATCCCCGTTGACGCGGAGTTGCATCGCGAGGTTCTGGAAGTCGTCGATCTCGTCAGCGGTGACGATGTACGGGCCAATCGGGCAGAAGGTGTCAATCGCCTTACTGAAGGAGAAGACCCCCGACTCCATCTCACGACGCTGGATGTCACGGGCGGTGATGTCGTTGAACACAGTGAAACCCGCGATGTACTCAAGGGCTTCGTCTGGTCCGAAGAACTTTCCCGACTTGCCTATCACGATAGCCAGTTCGAGCTCGTAGTCCAGTTCCTTGGTCAGGTGTTCGGGGTAGATGATCGGGTCGTCAGGTCCAATGATCGCGTCGACATTCTGGAAGAACACGATGCCCTTGTGAACCGGGTGGGACCAGTTGACGGCCTGCAGTTCCTTATCGTGTTCGGCGAAATTGCCCGCGGTGTGGAAGAACTTCTTCGGCTGAATGGGTGCGCGCAGGCGTACGTCATCGAGTTTCAGGCGTTCGCCCGTCTCGCCGACCTTGCCTTCGAGTTCGAAGTAGGCGCGGGTTGAGGGGACGTCCAGTTCGATGACGTCCTCGCCCTCGAGCCGCCCGACCCGTCCTTCGTCGAAAGTGATGAGCTTCATATCCGGTGATCTTCCTGTTTGTTTGGTGATTGACGTGTTTTGGAGGGCTCTCAGGTGCGCCAGCGCGACGCGCGGCGTTCGATCCACCCAAGACCCGTGTTGATAACGACGGCGCCGAGGCAGACCACGAGCACTATCGCGTTCAACCACGCTGCTTGGTGGTTGGTGATCTGGTTGGTGATGAAAGAACCGACCCCATTGATGGAGATCATCAGTTCTGCCAGCAGCACCCCGAGCAAGGTCAGCGCGGCACCAATCTTCAGTGCGCTGACGATATCCGGGAGGACTGAGGGCACGATGATGAACAGCAAACGCTGGAATCGACTGGCACCCATCGTTTCGCCCGACGAGATCAGGTTGGGTTCCACCTGGGCGCTTGCACTCATCGTCATGAGGATGACTGGGATCATCCCGTGGATGACCCCGAACGCGATCTCTGAGCGGGTCCCAAGTCCGGCCCAGAGGACGAAGAGAGGGTAGAAGGGCACCATGGGGAGTGCATACAGCACCGTGACCACGTCGCGGGCGCCGAGGAAGATGTGCCGGTGCAGCCGGCCCATCACTAGTCCGAGCGCGCTGCCGGCAACGGCAACGATGAGGAAAGCAATCAGGAAACGAAATGTCGTTTGCCAGAGCGCAAGCAAGGTGTCTGGTTGTAGCACAAAGGACAGCCCGTCGGTCACGACCTTGCTGGGTGCGGCAAGGAAGTCGTTGTGGCGCATGGGACCTCGGGCCACGAGTTCCCATGCCACGACGGCGGCCGCGATCGTTGCTGATCGCAAGGCGATAGCCTGGCGAGCCAACGTCTTGCGGGTGTTGCGGCCCGATCGGGCCGCAGTCACTCGTTCAGTCGTCGCGGACACCGTCGTCCTCCTGATCCTGACCGGCTTAGTTTGTGCCCGTTATCGATGTGTTGAGGTAGGTGGCTTCCTTCGGTGCCGCTGTGGCGATTCCGAGCTTGGGGAGAGCCGTCGCGTACGAGGCCATGCCAGTTGCGTTGATCTTTCCGTCAGGGGTGAAGTTGCCCATCGTGGCCTCGTATGTCTTGACCGCGATGGGCTGCGACATTCCAAGCTTGGTGACCGCCAACTGCACTGTCGCGTCTTTGTTGTTCTTCATCCAGGTCAGGGCATCGGTGTACACGTTGGCCATCTTCTTCAGGGTTGCCTCGTTCGCGGCGATGTAGGACTGCTCCGCCATGAGGATGGCGAACTGGTCGTTGCCGCCAATGGCGTCGCTGGCGATTTGCGCGACCTTTCCGGTCCCTTTTGCCTCAACGACATACCCGAAGTTCACTGGTAGGACAAACGCGTCAACGTCTCCACGTGCCATGCCTGCCATGGTTGACGCGGGGTCCCCCAGTGGTATCTCCTTCACGTCGGTAAGCGGAACATTGGCTGCAGTCAGAGCGGCCCGCACCGTGTAGTCGGTTAGTGACCCGACTTTGGAGATGGCAACCCGCTTGCCCTTGAGATCGGCGAAGGTGTGAATGGTCGAGTTGGTGGGTACCACAAGAGCCATCGGGCTCTTGGCCATGACACCGAAGAAAGTTTGAAGATTGACGCCATGGGCAGCGGCAGAGACTGAATCCAATCCGGTTGCTGCGCCAACATTTACGGAGCCGCCTGCCATCGCCTTGGTCAGGTCAGAGCCGGCGTGGAAGTCAACGATGGAAACGTTGAGCCCGTCCTTGGCGAAGAAACCCTGTGCTTCGGCGACGCGCGCCGGCATGGCGTGGATGTAGTCCTGGCCTTGGACGAGCCCCAAGGTGACCTTGGCGCTGGTGGTAGTCGCCCCCGGAGCGCTGGAGGCGCTGCTACCGCACGCCGAGGTGAGCAGCAGCAGACCTGCAGCGGAGAGGGATACGGCGATGGTTCGACGAGTTGTCATCTGTGGATGCCTTTCAGTACGGCGTTTGTTGTGAGGGTGAAGATCACGTTGACCCCGATGGTCAACGTGCAGGCGATGACGACCCAGGCGAAGAGGCTTGGTGTGTCAAGGCCTTGACTGGCGGTGCCCAGTTCGTAGCCGACTCCGTCGGCACCGGAGATGAACTCGGCGGCGATGATGGTCACCAGTGCGAGAGCCATCGCTACCCGCATGCCGACGACCAGGGGTGACAAGGTGGCCGGAAGCACCACACTTCGGATGTACTGGGCACGAGTTGCCCCCATTGCCTCGGCAGCGATGACCAGTCTGTTGTCCACGTTGGCGGCCGCCCGTGTCGTTGCGATGGCGACCGGGAAGAAGGCGTACAGCGCTCCGAGGGCGACCTTGGAACTGCTTCCGACCCCCAGGGTTGCCGCCAAGACTGGGTACAGCACTACGAGGGGCACTGCGCTGACGGTTGTCAGGACCGGTTCATAGGCCCGCCGCAACAACGCTGACGATCCGACGACCAGCCCGATCGGGGTTGCGATAGCTGCCGCGGCGGCGAAGGCCACGGCCGTCTCACGAAGAGTCACGCTTATTGGCCCAAGGATGTTGGCGGGCTGTTGCCATAGGTGGCCGAGCGCAGCCCAGACGAGATCCGGTGGTGCGAGCAGCAGGGGTTTGACGAGCCCAGAACTAGTCAGTAGTTGCCATGCGGCAAGCACCACTGCCGCGACGACCAAGTAGGTCAGCGGCCGACGCCAACGTGTCACGATGGTCCCCGATCATCCTCGAACAGCAGGGACGACAGCCGATCGGTCAGTTCGTGGAACTCAGGCGCCCGCATCATCGACGGGTGCCGTGGCCTCGGAAGAGGGACGCTGATCACCTCTTTGATGGTCGCTGGACGTGGGCCCATGACTACGATCCGGTCCGACAGATATGCGGCTTCGGACAGGCTGTGGGTGACAAAGACGACGGTCTTGCCCTGCTCTTCCAGGAGAGTCAACAGCTGTCCGCCTAGCCGGAGCCTGGTCTGTTCATCCAGAGCAGCGAAGGGTTCGTCGAGGAGGAGCACGCTGGCATCGGAGACGAGTGCGCGTGCAATCGCGACTCGCTGTTGCATCCCGCCCGAGAGCTGGTTGGGGAATCTGTTTGGAACGTCGCCTAGCCCCACCAGGTGCAGCGCCTCCATCGCGCGCGCGCGGCGTTCCTTCCGGGTGACGCCTGCGAACTGGAGCGCCACCTCGACGTTACGAAGAGCGCTGCGCCAGGGATAGAGCGCTAAGTCTTGAAAGACAAAGGAGATCTCCTTCGGCCGGGGACCTCGGACCACTGAGCCACCGAGGTGGACTTCACCGGTCTGCGGGGACAGCAGGCCGCCGATAGCGCGCAAGGCGGAGCTCTTGCCGCAGCCTGAAGGGCCGATGAGGCTGACGAACTCTCCACGCCTGACGTCGAATGTGAGATCGAGCGCTGCCACGATGGGCCCGTACGACAGCGAGACATCGCGCACCGATATCTGCGTTTCATCAGACACGGGCGATCCCTCCTGGCGGGCTCGGTTGAGCGAGGCGGTTGCCCCTGCCCCGGTGGCAGCGGACACTAGGCGCCGACCATGTTGAATCCGCCATCGGCGAGCATGTAGGCACCGGTGATGTGTGAGGCGTCGTCAGTCGCGAGGAAAAGGGCTGTGCCGGCGACAACCTCCGGCGGGGGGATCGTGCCCATTGGGGTCTGCGAGATCAGCTTCTCTCGGCGTCCGCCCTTCCAGTCCTCGCGCGCGAGCGTGGCGCTGGTCTCCATAAATCCAGGCGCGAAGGTATTCACGCGCACTGCAGGCGCGAAGGCAGCTGCGTAGGACTTGGTGACGCCGAGGATGCCGTACTTGGCAGCCGCATACTGCGGTGCGCGGGCGCTTCCGCGGACCACAACCGTGGAGCCGATGTTGACGATCGCCCCATGACCCTGGGCGAGCATCCGAGAGCCGAACTCGTGGGTGCACAGCAGGGTGCCCTTGAGGTCGACGTCGATCACGCGGTCCAGAGCCTCTTGGGTCAGCTCCCGCCACGACATCTGCTCGCTGGCGACATCGCCCACGTTGTTGATCAGGACGTCCAGGCCACCGAAGTGGTCGAACGTGGCGTCGGCGAGCTCTTTGATTGCCTGCCAGGTGGAGATGTCGGCTTGGACCACGAACGCGTCCGCACCGATGGAGCGGATGCGCTCCGCGGTCCGTTCTGCGCCGTCTCTGGATCGGTTGTAGTGGACTGCGACGGACGCGCCCTCTTGCGCGGCGCGGATGGCGATTGCGGCTCCGAAGCCGGTTCCGGCGCCAGTGACCAGAACCGACTTCCCCGCGAAGCGCGGGAAGATCGTTTGGGTGGGGGTGTCACTGTTGGTCATGAATGGTTCTCCAGACTGGGGTTAGACGAGGGTGCGGCCACCGTCGATGTACAGGACGTGACCGGTTATGAATCCGGCGTGCGCGGACGACAGGAAAAGCATGGGGCCGACGACCTCGTCGGGGACTCCCAGCCTGCCGGCAGGCACGAGGCGCACGAGGTCCTCACGCACTCCGGGTTTCTTGAGGTAGTCCGACGTCAGCGACGTTTCGATGTAGCCGGGTGCGATCGCGTTCACGGTCACTCCGCGGCCTGCCCACTCGGCGGCCATGACGCGCATCATCTGGTTGAGGCCGCCCTTTGAGGTGGCATAGGGGCCGTGATTCTTGTGCGCCAATAGTCCAGACACAGAGGACAAGACGATGATTCGTCCGTGTCCTTCGGCAACCATGTGGCGACCGGCGGCCTGAGCTAGGCCGAATGCTGAGGAGAGGTTAGTGCGCAGTACCGCGTCCCACTCCTCTTCCGTGAAGTCGAGGACGGGTCGGCGATCGTTGACGCCGATGCAGTGCAGAAGTATGTCGAGCCCGCCGAGCTGTTCTACCGCCGCGTCCACGACTCTTGCCCCGGCGCCTCGCTCGGTCAGGTCAGCACGGAGAGTCCGCCCCTTCGCGTCCTGGAAGTCGTGGTCGGCCTCGAGGGCTTGAAGACGCTCGTCATCACGGTCGACCACGAGGAGGGAGGCGCCTACGGCGGCAAACCCCAGCGCGCTCTGGGTTCCGATCCCCCCTGCGCCGGCCACGAGGACGCGCGCACCGGAGAGACCCAACCATCCGGCCGCACCATTCGATGCCGACAGCGTTTCGGTTGCCATTTGCAATTTCGTCCTTCGTCTCATAGACTTTTACTGTCCGAAAGTACGTTTCACCAGATGAAGCCACGGTACCCTCCGCTCGTAAGGACGTCAATGCCCAGCGGGCACCACGTGGGACGTGCACCTCTCGGAATGCGAAGGAGCGGAAGGTTGCCCAGTCAACAGCCAAGAACAGTTCAGCCAAAGACGCCCAACCGGTACCGGATCGAGGCACTGGCCAAGGGCCTGGATGTGTTGCGGCTCTTTGATGAGACGACCTTGTCGTTGCGGCTGCGCGACATCTGCGACCACACCGGCATCCCCATGCCGACTGCCTTCCGGATCGTGTCCACTTTGGAGGAAGGCGGGTTCCTCGAGCGGACCCATGACGGCGCGTTCCAGCCCGGAGTCACTGTTCTGACGCTCGGTTCGACCGCCCTGCGCGGCTCCAGCCTCGTCCAAGTCAGCGAAAAGCCGCTAAGGGAATTGGCTCAGGCCACCGGTGAGACGGTCAACCTCGGCATCCTGCTCGACGACCGGGTTCTCTACCTGGCGAGGTTGCGCAACGCCGATCTGGTCACGGCCAACGTGCAGGTGGGTTCCACCCTTCCGGCGACCTACACCTCGATGGGCAAGCTTCTGTTGGCCATGCTGGACCCAGACGACCTTGCCGAGCGGGTCGGTGCGGAGTCCTTCCCTGAGGGGGCAGGACCGAATGCGGTAAAGGATCTCAAGGAACTGAGCCGACAACTCGCGGTGATCCGGCGCCAGGGATACGCCATTCAAGACAAAGAACTGGCCCAAGGACTCCGGTCGGTGTCGGTGCCCGTGTACGGAAAAGACCCCAAACCAGTCGCGGCCGTCAACATCGCCGTCTCGTCGACACGCCACGACCTCGACGCGCTCCGCGGTCCGCTTCTACAACAGCTAATGGCAACCGCATCAGACATCACCAGGAGGCTTCGCGCACTATGACTCGGCTGGAACAGATACCCCCGACCAACCTGAATCCGGAGCAGAAGTCGCTCTACACGAAAATTACCGAGGGGCCACGGGCGCAGGGACCGAAGCACTTCGATCTCACCCGTGATGACGGGGCGCTCCTCGGACCGTTCAACGCTCTCCTGCTCGCTCCGCGGCTCGGCTCGGCACTGCAGGAACTGGGTGCTGCCATCCGCTACCAAACGGCTCTTTCGGCGCGCACCCGCGAGATCGCGATACTGACCGTGGCCGCGCGCTGGGATAGTCCGTTCGAGCGCTCGGCACACGAGAGCGTGGGTCGAGCGGTTGGACTCAGCGCCGAGGAGATGTCGGAGATCCGGGCCGGCCGTGTCCCCGCGCTCGAAGATACGCACGAACTGGCGTGCGCGTATCTGGCGAGAAGCATGGTCGAAGGGGACGTGGATAACGAGGCCTGGGCTGCCTGGGCCCCGGTCGTCGGCGCCGCCACGATATTCGAACTGACCACGCTTGTGGGCTACTACGCCACACTCGCCCTTCAGATGCGGGTCTTTCGCGTCGACTGACATCGAAGAAACCGCAGTCGTACGTCATCTTGGTTCACCTGAGATAGGCAGAACCGCAGCGCTGGATTGTGAAACAGCACACCCTGTGTTCACGGCGTTGGCCCAGGTAAGCCAACCAAGGCGGATGCAGATTTCATGGCGGCACCGGGCGACTGACCGGCCCGGCGCCACCGGATGCC